>JBDRDQ010000278.1:0-2821 GCA_043820695.1 Gemmatimonadota bacterium
GGTGCGGTAGGTATCGAGCAGGAGGCGACGCTCCAACTCTCGGGGATCGCGTGTGGTGGGAGTGGTCTTGTCGAAGCGCTTCAGATAGTCACGGGGTGTGGCAGTCAGGCCGAGCTTGTAGCCAATGAAGTAGTCGAAGACGGCGCGGGCATTACCGCCGATGGAGCGGTGCGCCTCATCGGATATGACGAGGTCGAAGTCGGTTGGCGAGAAGAGACTCTGATATTTGTTGTTGAACAGGAGGGACTGCACCGTGGTGACCACGATCTCCGCCCGTCGCCAGTCATCCCGATTCTCCTTGTAGATGACGGTCTGAAAATCGGCGGAAAGCAGCGCTATGAACGCTTTCTTGGCCTGGTCCTCAAGTTCGAGCCGATCCACCAGAAACAGCACTCGGCGGGCATTGGCGGAGCGCAGGAAGAGCTTGACGACGGCCGCTGCGGTTAGCGTCTTTCCCGTGCCCGTAGCCATCTCGAACAGGAAGCGATCCTTGCCCTCGTGGACCGCTGCCTGAAGGCGGTGAATCGCCTTGAGCTGATAGGGCCGGAGGAAGCGGAGTTTGTTCGCCTGAACGTATCGCGGCCGCTCGTCTTGGTTCTTCCAGCTCGCTTCGGACTGATAATTGGGCCGTTGGGTCAGAACGATGTAGTCGTCCTGGACCGTTTCGGAGACCAGGCGCTGAGGGTCCGGGACGATCTTCTGGTACCCGCCGACGGAATCCGGGGTCGGAAACGATGTGATCAGGTACGGGTTGCCGCGCTCAAGATCCCAGAAGTAGTGCAGGTTGCCGTTGGAGAGGATGACGAAGCGGCAATTCTGAGAACGGGCATACTTGCGCGCTTGCTCCTTCCCGACGAGCGGGTTCTTATCCTCCGCCTTGGCCTCCAAGACGAGGAGCGGAAAGCCCTTGGCGTCGAGGAGCAGGAAATCGACGAAACCCCGCTCTGTCGCTTCGAAATCGTCTCCCAGAGCATCCAGATCCACCTGCCTGATTTTGACATGGAGTTCGAGCTGGATGTTCGCTGGCTGGTCTCCGTGGGGGAAGAAACGCCACCCTGCGGCTTCGAGCAACCTATTGATCTTGATGCGAGCCGTGGCTTCTTTGGCGGACATGCGTATTCCCACCCAACTGGAGCTGGTCGAGCATCTTAGCGGCGACGGTCAGCGGCCGGGGCCACGAATCGGCACGGCTACTGGACAGCCGAACACGAGCAACGGTCGCAGCGTGGAGATCCAAGACCGATTGTCGGTGTCTGGAGTTTACCGCGAACGGGGGGCTAACGTCGAGGTCCGTTGGTAGAGGGTCGGGGCGGCGTCCCGTCCCGCTAGCAGGAGCAGCTCCTGCATCTCTGGCGGCAGGTCGAGCAGCCGTGTGACCTGCGAGATTCGGGCCCGTGAGACGCCGCAAACCCCGGCGATCTTTACGTAGCTCCCCACTTAGCCCGGGGCTAGTTTTTGCTAGCCAGAAGACCTCTTCTCTCGGGATTGCCACCGGCCGAGAGCATCGCGATGCCTTCTGGGGGGGGCAGGCATCGGGGTCCTCACGAGGTTTGGGAACGTCAAGGAGACCTCAATATGCCAGGAAGCTGATAATCTATTGATAACACACTGGTTACGAGTATTGGGTGGTGGAGTGTTATATTTGTGCTATAATGCCTCTTAGAGGGGGGACAGGAGATGAGCCACACATTTGGAGTGTTCTTGCGAGCGCAACGGCTGAAGGCCGGTTATGGGCTTCGTGAATTCGCCAGAGAAGTCGGATTACAGCCCTCGAATCTCAGCAATATTGAGCATGAGAGAATCCCGCCGCCGGTGGAGAAGCAGAAACTAGAGCGCATTGCGAGTCTCTTGGGCCTTACACAAGGGGCGGAGGAATGGTCAATGCTGTTCGATCTGGCCGTCCAAGGGAGGGATCGGCCCCCTGTGGACGTCGCTGAATTCGCCGCAAAGACCCCGGGTATCCCAATGCTGCTCCGGACTATCGAAGAGAAGCGGCTAACCCAGGATGAGCTCACGGAGCTCATGGACTACGTGGATCGAATCCGTCGGCCAGCGCAATGACGGTTCCTCCTCGCGGGGACTTTCCTTCGTACACGATCACCCGTTTGGAAGAGATTGCACGGGACACACTGAACCAGCGATTTCCTGCAGGGATCAAAACTCCAATAGACATAGACCTGATCATCGAGAGGACACCGGGAATGGATCTAGATCTCCTTCCTGGGATTCAGTCGAGGTTTGGCGTTAGCGGAGTCGTGCTTTGGCATCCAGACGAGGAGCGCTTCACCATAGTAGTCGACGCGGATCTAGCTGACAAACGAGAGACCATAGCCAGATTCACGGCAGCAGAGGAGTTTTCACATGTAGTCCTTCATGAGTCAGTCATGAAGGAGATTAAGACGAAAGAGGAAGCGGTTGAATTGCAGGCTTCCGGGCAGTACAAAACCCTAGACAGGAATGCCAGGTGGCTTGCATCAGCTCTGCTAATGCCTCCGAACCAGCTTCGAATTGATGTTGAAGAGGTGTTCGAGAGAAGTAGGAAGATACCGGAGATAGCCACGAGGGTCAGGAAAGCTATCGTCATTGGATTGGGTCAACGGTACGCAGTCTCTGCATCAGCAATGGAATACAGGATGAAGAACTGGCCACTTGAATGCTACGACACTATCGTCCAGGCTTTGGAGGAAGGGCGGAGTACTCTCTGATGCGCAATTGCATCTGCTCAGATGCGCAGGGATCTTCCTGTGTGGTATACAAGATCAATGCTTCCTGAGGTTTTCGCGGTTGTTCCATCAACCCCATAATCTGACTCACCCTAGCC
>JBDRDQ010000279.1:0-9394 GCA_043820695.1 Gemmatimonadota bacterium
CGGCACTGCGGACACGTAGGGCCTCCCTTCGGTCTTTTCATCGAAATAGGCCCGAGCTTCCCGGATCAACTCCGGATTCAAGAGCAGGTCGACGCCGGTGAGGGCGAGGACCTTGGCCGCCACTTCCGCCCCCTTCACCGAACCCTCCGTACCGTGGGAAGCAGAGGCGGCCCAGCTGTGCCAGGGGATACCGGCTGCGGCGGTGGTCACGGAGAGGCTCACCACGGGGGCGATCCAACTGACTTCCGCCACGTCGGTGGATCCACCTCCCGGCGGCTCGATCTCAGGCTTCAGGGGCTTCGGTTCCGCCTCCAACCCTTTCTCTTCGATGCCGAGAAAGCTCTGAAGCTCTTTGGCGAAGGCTTGGTCCTCTTCGGTGAATGCCGGCCCGCCCACGAATTCCAGGTTCGCCTGCATCGCCTCCTGAAGAGGGCGGTTCAGGAGCATGGCGTGGACCCCCGTCAGGAGCGTGACCTTGAATTCAGTGGCGGTCGCAAGGGCCGCACCCTCGGCGATCTTGATGAGGCGATCATAGTAGGCGTCGACCGGGGCCCGAGCCGTATCACGGACGTAATACCAGACGCGCGCATATTCCGGCACCACGTTGGGGGCTTCTCCAGCACTGGGGATCACGTAGTGGATCCGGGTGGTGGGACGGACGTGCTCCCGCATCATGTTCGCCCCATAGTTCATCATCTCCACGGCGTCCAGGGCCGACCGACCGTTCCACGGATCCGCTGCCGAGTGCGCCGCCTGGCCGTAGAACTCCACCTCGAAGTTGTTCATGGCCTGGCCGGCCTGGTTACTCACCTTGGTTTCGAGGCTGGGATGCCAGTCCAGCACCGCGTCCAGGTCGTCGAAGAGCCCTGCCTTGGCCATGTAGACCTTCCCGACGACGGTCTCCTCGGCGGGGGCGCCGTAGAGTCTGATGGTCCCGGAAAGGCCGTGGGCTTCGATGGTGCGCTTGAGGGCCACTGCGGCTCCGACGGAGCCCGCACCGAAGAGGTTGTGGCCGCAGCCTTGCCCGTGCAGGTGACCGTCCTCCCTGGGTGCCTTCCTGGGCACCACGGCGTTCCCGATGTTGGGAAGGGCGTCGAACTCGGCCAGGACGCCGATGATGGGCTCCCCGGTCCCGAACGAGGCCACGAAGGCCGTGGGCATCTCGGCGACTCCCCGCTCCACGGTGAAACCCTCCTGCTCCAGGAAGTCGGCCAGGTATTCGGCGGACCGGGTCTCCAGGAGGGCGAGTTCCGCGTAGTCCCAGAGGGTCATGGACATGTCCAGGATATCGCCCTTCAGCTCTTCCACCGCCGCCAGGGCGGTGGCCTTCTCCGGGGAGAGTTGCTGGGAGGTCGCCGGGGTGGCGTACAGAACGGCCATGAAGGTGCCGGCCAAACAGATCCCTGCCACTCGGCCTGTCATAAAGGAACGCTGAGCCCGGTGCGAAATCAAACGCCTCATCCCCTCTTCTCCTTCTTCCATCGGTTTCTGCTGGGAAAAACCCCGAACAGAGTGGGGTAGGGGAGGGGGCGAGGTCAACTGGGGATGCGTCGGATGGGGTCCGGGGGAGGGCCCCTGCTCCTCGGGTTCCCCCACAGACTACCTCCGTCCCATACCGGGGCCCACATCTCACTTCCCGAGGAGTTGGAGGACCAGATCGGCGAACCCCTCGGAGAGCCAGGGCACGTAGGTGACCACCAGAACCCAGGCCGCGACGATGGCGAGGAAGGGGAAGGTTGCGCGCCAGATCTTCAAGAAGGGCCGGTCGAAGGTCAGGGCCGAGAGGAAGAGATTCATTCCCACCGGAGGGGTCAGATAGCCTAATTCCAGGTTGGCCAGGAAGACGATGCCGATGTGAGCCAGGCCGATCTCGTAGTGGGCGGCCAGGGGCACGATGAGGGGCACGACGAGGATGATGGCCGAGAAGATGTCCATCATGGCTCCCACCAGGAGCAGGAGGAGGTTCAGGACCAGAAGGAAAGCCCATTTCGATTGGATCACGCTCATGACCCAGGCCACCACCTGGTCAGGGATCTGGGCCCATACCAGGTACCCGAACAAGCCGAAGGCCAGGGCGATGACCGCCACCAGGGCTCCCACCAGGAAGCAGGTCTCCACAAAGGCGGACGGAAGTCCCTTTCTGAGCCCGAGCGTCCTGTGAACTCCGACCTCCAGGATCAGGGCCCAGAGAGCGGCCAGGGCGGCGGCTCCCACGATGGTCAGGTATCCGCCGAAGAAGGCCCACACAACCAGAACCGGAAGAAGGATGTCACCCCAGGCGACCCTGGTCGCCGCGACCGCTTCTCGAAGATCGAAGCGGGGCCGGTCGGTCCACTGGTCTCTCACCTGGAACATGCAATATCCGGCCAGGAGGGATAGGAGAAGGATCCCAGGAAGGAGGCCGGCCAAGAAGAGCTTCCCGAACGAGACGTGACCCCTTACTGCGTAGAGGATTACGGGGATGCTCGGAGGGAAAAGGAGCCCGACGGATCCGGAGGCGGTGAGCAAACCCAGGCCGAACTTCTCGCTGTGCCGGGCAGCCAGGAGCACGGGGAAAAGGAGTCCGCCGAGGGCGAGGATCGTCACACCGGAGGCCCCCGTGATGGCCGTGAAGAAGGCGCATGCGACGATGGTGGCCAAAGAGGCACCACCGGGAAGCCAACCCGTCCAGGCCTGGGCCAGGCGAATCAGGCGTTGCGGGCCCCCTCCGCGAGCGAGAACCACCCCGACCAACGCGAAGAGGGGGATACTGGGGAGGTACGCCTCCGACGCGATCGCATAGACGGCATCGGGGATCGCCGTGACGGGCGACTCGCTGAGGAAGAACAGGAGTAGAGAGGCTCCTCCCAGCGCTGCGAAGAGGGGCATCCCGACGGCAGCCAGGATGCAGAGGACTCCAATTCCAAGGATCCGTATCAGGGAACCGTCCCCCACCGGGAGAAAGACCAGGACAGGGCCGACAAGGAGGGCTAGAAGCGGAACCAGAAGCCGGGGCAGCCACCCTTTTCCGGTGTGGATGAGGGTGGCAATCGCCATCGCGGAAAAAGCCAACGGCATCGGTAAGACGGCGACCCAAAACGGCAACCAGCCGCCGATCTCGGATCCGGCCCCCCGCATGGCTAGCACGTATTGACCCGATGCGAAGGCCAGGCAGAGGAGGATACCCAGGGTGCCGCCACGGCTGAGAATGTCGAAGCGGCTCTTCCAAGCGCTGGAACGAACGGCCTCCCCGACGGCGATGGAGAGGTGCCGTTCCCTGGCGGACGCGAGGAACGCACCGAAGAGGCCGACCCAGAGGGTCAGGTGCCGGACCCAGTCATCGGTGCTGACGCTCACCCCGGATTGTCGAAACACAAGATCCAGAAGGGGGAGGAGGACCATGGCGCCCAGGCTGGCGACCGCCATGGTTCCAACAACCCCGGCGGCCCATTCCCCCCGGGGGCTGTCCGATCTCTCGTCGACTGGGTTGCCTTCCTGGGTAGTCATGGGTCACCCGCCCTTCCCATCCCTGGCCACCCGGATGGCTTCGTCGTACATCCCGGCGGGTATGAAATCTCCTCGTAAGAGGTCCCTGGAGCTTTCGAAGAGCCTCCGCCACTCCTCCAGGACCTCCGGCGGTGGCGTGATGACCTTCAGGCCGTGGGACTTCATGGCCTCGATTGCATCTTCCTCCCACTGGAGAAGGGAAGCCTGGACCTTTTCCCCGGTCACCTGGGCGATCCTGAGAAGTTCGGGCCGAAGCTCCTCAGGGATTCTCTCCCAGCTTCGCCGGTCAATTAGAGTTGCGCCCGAGAGCGGGGCCCATCGGATGTCGATCATGTACTCGAGGCAGGCGAACCATTGGTACCCGTAGACCACCAGCGGGGCCGTGTTGATGGCATCCACCAGGCCCGTTTGGAGGCCGACGGTGACATCGGCGATGTTCAGCCTGGCTCCTGGCCGGAAACCCGCCTTCCGCCAGAGGGCGGTCAGGGAGTTCTCCCCCCACTCCATGAAGGTGTGACTCCGAATGGCGTCCGGGGAGGGGTCCGGGTCTGGCATGAAGAACCGCATCCAACCCATATCCACCCAGTGAAGGAGTACGTACCCCTTCTCCAGGAAGATCTCCTCCAGGTCGGGTCCGACCGCTGCCCGGACGCGGTGAAGGTCCGCCTGGGTCTCAATGGCCAGGGGAATCGCAAGAACCACCACGGCCGGTGAGAGGTTCTGGAGCCCGGCGATGGTGAAACCGCCGGCCTGGAACTGTCCGAGTCTCATCCTTCTGAGGACATCGTCTTCCTCCCCCCCCTGCCCGCTCGGTATGATCTGGAGATTCACCTTTCCGCCGCTCACTTCCCGCCACCGGGCGCCCATATCCATCAGGGCGTCGTGCCAGGGGGAATTGGCGGGCGCCAGGGAGGCCATCTTGATGTTGATGGGCCGGTCCTGACTCCGGCCCGAGGAAGGGAACAAGCCGAGAAAGACGGTCAGTGGGATCGCGAGAAAGATCCCTTGGAGGACGGTTCTCAGAACACGGGTAGCCATGAGATTCCCTTCCTTTTTGATGCCGGCTCGGAGGCCCGCTCTTCCGGCCCCATCCAGAACAGCTCGTCGGTTCTGGAGAGAAGCCATCTGGCGTGCTCCTGAGCCAGGATGTTGGTAAGACGTGTTTCGGTGTAATCGTTAGGATCGAATGCCAGCGCCTCGTTCAGGATCTGAACGAATGCCTCCCGATCCTGTCGGGGTTGGTGGACCGACTCTGCCAAGGAGACCAGAGGGCCGATGGAGGTGCCCCCATTCAGCTCCATGGCCCTGGCAAAGTGCTGCTCGGTCTTTTCCGGGCTGCCGCCGAGTTGGGCCGGTATCCCCATATAGAGCTCGTGAAGGGCTCCCCGCTCCCAGTCCTCGTCGAGCTCGAGCGCTCGGTCGAGGAGAGCGGTGACTGCCCTGGCCTCGACGACGAGAAAGGCGTCGCTCAGGTCGGTCCAGATGGCCCGGCCATGGGCCGCGGCGAACCAGTACATGGCCGGGATATCCTCCCGGTTCAACTCCAGCACCACTGCGTCAGGGGATCGGAGGAGCCGGGGAACGATTCCCGGGTGTGGAATCTCCAGGGCTCGCCCGGCGTAATCCCTGGCCCTCAGGAACAACCTCTTCGCCCGCTCCCTTCCCTGGCGGAATCGGTGGAGATCGGTGGCTTCCATATACCTTGCCGGGCGCAGCACCCACATCTCAGCGTACGACACGAACCCTGCGGCCGCCGCCACGAGAAGCCCCTCGTGTTCGGGGGTTTCCTGGAGAATGGTCTCCATGAGCTTGAGGCTGAAGGGGAGAGCTTCCCCGACGAGGATCGGATCGTCGTCGGTGAGGTAGACGTTGCTCCCGCCCGCTCCGCCGGAGAGCGCGTTGGCGAGGGAATTCACGGCCATTCCCTTGATCGAACATCCCCCAACCATCAGTAGGGTCAGGAGGGGAAGGAGGACGTGGATCGATGAGGCTGGCTGGATACGGCTCGATCCGGTGAATTCAGCGAATTGGTGCCGATGCATGGTGCCGGCCTCCGATCGGAGCTCGTGGGCGACCGCAGGGGAACCCTCGTGGTCTTCCTCGGTGTTGGGGAATAATGCAACTATGCTACGCTCTCCCCCCATACGAAAGGTTACGTAGCGGGGACATGCGGTTGACGTATGCACAGCTTAAGGGGTGGTTAAGCGGCGGGCCCGCCTCCCGGAATCGGGAAGCGGGCCCGGTTTCTCAGGAACTGCGCGGAACCTCAGTCGATGGGCGGGAGCTTGGCGAGCGCCTCCGCCACCTTCTCCTCTGGGTATTCGTAATCCACAAGGTCGCCGGCGAAATACTTCTCATAGGCGCCCATGTCGAAGTGCCCGTGGCCGCTGGCGTTGAAAGCGATGACCTTTGCCTCGCCGCTTTCCTTGCAGGCCAGAGCTTCGTCCATGGCCGCCTTCACGGCATGGGAGGTCTCGGGCGCCACGAGGTGCCCCTCAGTCCTGGCGAACCCCAGAGCGGCATCGAAACACTCCTTCTGGTGATACGCCCTGGCTTCGATGAGACCCAGCTCATAAAGGTGGCTCACCGACGGTGCCATGCCATGGTAGCGGAGCCCTCCAGCATGTAGGGGGGCCGGAATGAAATCATGCCCCAGGGTGTGCATCCGGATGAGGGGTGTGGTGCAGGCCGTGTCTCCGAAGTCGTACCTGTAAAGCCCCTTCGTGAGGGTCGGGCAAGCCTTGGGCTCCACCGCCACCACCTTGGTCTTCTTCCCTTCCACGATCTTGTCTCTGACGAAGGGGAATGCGAACCCGGCGAAGTTTGAGCCGCCCCCGGCACATCCGATGATCACGTCCGGGTAGTCACCTGCCATCTCGAACTGCTTCAGGCTCTCCAACCCGATGATGGACTGGTGAAGCATGACATGGTTGAGCACGCTTCCCAGGGAGTATTTTGTGTCGTCCCGGCTGGCGGCCTCTTCCACGGCCTCGCTGATGGCGATCCCCAACGACCCCGGCGTATCAGGGTCGGTCTCCAGGATCTTTCGGCCGGCGTTGGTTTGGTTGCTGGGACTCGGGATGCAGGTGGCGCCCCAGGCTTGCATCATCAGTCGTCGATAGGGCTTCTGGTCGTAGGACACCCGGACCATATAGACCTTGCACTCGATGCCGAAGAAGTTGCAGGCCAGGGCGAGGGCACTTCCCCACTGCCCGGCCCCGGTTTCGGTGGTGATCCGCTTCACCCCCTCCTCTTTGTTGTACCACGCCTGGGCGATGGAGGTGTTGGGTTTGTGACTTCCGGCGGGGCTCACCCCTTCCCACTTGTAGTAGATCTTCGCCGGAGTCCCCAAGGCCTTTTCCCAGTTCTTGGCTCGGATGAGGGGAGTGGGGCGCCAGATCTTGTAGATCTCCAGGATCTCATCCGGGATTTCGATGTAGCTCTCCTGGCTCACTTCCTGGGCGATGAGGCCCATGGGAAAGAGGGGTGCCAGGTCGTCGGGGCCGATGGGCTGGTGGGTTCCCGGATGAATGACCGGGGGCATGGGCACGGGGAGATCGGCCTGGATGTTGTACCAGTGCCGCGGCATCTCTTCCTCGTTCAAGAAGATCTTCACAGAATCCATGGTTCCTCCTTTTCCTGCCATTGATGGAGTGTGGATGGCATTTGATTTCTATTGATCATGATTCCGTCATTCATCGAAGAAGAACGTTGGTTCCCGGTAGAAGCGGATGGCTTTGTCCTCCACTTTCTCGAGAATCGTCTGCTGGAGCCAACTCTCCTTCTCCTCCAGAGAGAGGCCTGCCCGAAGCATCTCCAGTTGGATATTGAAGCGCAGCGCCCGTTTTGGGAGAAGCACTCGTGTCACTCCGCTGGGCACTCGCCGGTCCCAGTGGGTGAGCTCCTGAAGATCCTCCAAAGTGAAAGGCTTGAAGGAGATGAGGGCTGTGAAATTCCTGTAGTTCCGGACCAGGTCTTCCATGTTGGTATAGCTGACCCGGTCGAAGAGGGCGAAGCGGTGATACACACGGGTAAGGCTATGGAGTTGGATAACGCTTTCGTCCAACCCCTTGGCGCCCTGAAGAGAGACCACCCGTCCCGAGCGGAAGTGGAACCGGGCCAAAACCGGCAGGATGTCGATGCGTCCTGTCTCCTCTTCCACGATCGTGACGCCTGGAATCGAAGCCGCGTGTTCCAAAAGATCTTCTGCACTCAGGCGCTCAATGGCGTGGTGCCAGGTGCCTAACGCCAAACCGGGGTGGAAGAGGTCCAGTTCCTGAACCAAAACGTGAGGGTACCCGAGCTTTCGCAGGGCCGTGACCCGATTGGCACCGTCCAGGACAATTCGTCGATGACCTTTGGACCGGCCCACCACAGGGGGGTTCTTGAGGATACCATCGGCGCTGAAACGGTCCACCAGGCGTGCAACCCGCTCCATATCAGGATCTTCATGTAGAACGATGTCGTCCAACCCTACGATGTGCAGTTCCGGCAACTCACCGATCTTTAGGTTCCCGTTCTTATCCATCTGCTCTTTTCCGGACATCTTCCGGGCCCTCTTCCTTGGCATGCATGAAAAAAAACCGCTGCAGAACTCTGCAGCGGGAAGACTATCCTGGACTTGTGGCGGATTTAGTCTTAAGAAGGGTTCACATTCCTCCCGCTGCTCGGCCGCGAGCGCCACCACCACCAGCGAATCTGTGAGCGGGAAACCATGGACTTGAGCCTTCTTCCTTGTCAGTGCGTGGGGAGGAGTCCTCCCGTGGAAGGTTTCCTAATACAGTCCCGAGACCCATCCGTCAAGAACCCGCGGGCTCGGTTTCTTGACACGACACCCCTCTAGGCTCGATCCTGACCTCACTCGCCTCTGTCTTTTCAACTCCTTAGGAGTCGCGGATCATGCCATCTCCATTCAGTGGTTTTCGAGGGGGTTCCCCCCTTCGGGCGTTCCCGATTTTGGCTCTGATTGTTTCTTCATTCCAACCCCTCTCGGCCCAGGAAAGGACCCGGCGTCCACCGGTGGAGATCACCGACACTCTTAGAGCCCGGGAGCTCTTCGTCAGCAATCGGTGGGAAGACCACCCGGATTCCGATTACGAGCGTGCCATCGAAGGCAAACGCGTTACCGATAGCATCTACGCTGCCGTGACCGCGGGTGTGGTGGACTATCAGAAGATCACCTACCGGAGCAGCGTCGGTGACATGGATATTCCGGCCTACGTGTTCCAACCCCTGGAGAAGAGGGGTGCGGGCGGCCACCCCGCCATGGTGTGGGTCCACGGTGGCGTACATGGAAACTGGGGTGAGACCATGTGGCCCTTCGTGCGGGAGGCGGTGGAGCGGGGGTACGTCGTCATTGCCCCCGAGTACCGGGGTAGCACCGGTTATGGTGTTGAGCATCACGAAGCCATCGACTACGGCGCCTACGAAGTGGACGATGCGATCAGCGCTTACGACTGGCTGGTGGAGAATCTGCCCCACGTGGATCCCGAACGGGTGGGAATGATGGGATGGAGCCATGGAGGGTTCATTACGATTCATTCCATAACCCGGGAAGACCATCCATTTAAGGCCGGTGCTGCCATCGTGCCAGTGACCAACCTAATATTCCGGCTGTCCTGGAAGGGGCCGGGATACCAGCGGAGCTTCTCAACTCAAGAGAGGATCCAGGGACTTCCCTTCGAGCAGCAGGAAATCTACAAGGAGCGGTCTCCATATTACGTCGTCGACGACTTGAAGACTCCTCTTCTGGTTCACATGGCCACCAACGACGAGGATGTGGATTTCGAAGAGGGTGAGCCCCTGATCCACAAACTCAGGGATATGCATCCTTTGATTACCGAAACACGTATCTACATCGACCCCGAGCCGTGGGGTAGCAGCGTAGGCCACGCCTTCAGCCGCCGGG
>JBDRDQ010000280.1:0-15191 GCA_043820695.1 Gemmatimonadota bacterium
AACGCTTTTCGAACTGGGATCCGCAACCCGAGTCGCCTTTTCCACCCCTAGGCTGGCGTCCCCTCCCTCTAAATCGTATTGCCCCGCCTCAGCGGCCATCCGCCGCCCCCAGGTATCCCTCAGCGTCACAATCCGGTTGAAGACCAGGGCGCCGGCCTTCGATTCGACCTCGTCGGTCATGAAGTAGCCCTGGCGCTCGAACTGGTAGCGGGTGCCCGGCGGATCCCCTGCCACACTCGGCTCCACGAAAGCGCCGCCCAAAACCACCTTAGATTCCGGGTTGATGCACTCGGTGAAGTCCTTCCCCTCCACCGCCTCAGGGTCCGGGACCGTGAAGAGCCGGTCATACAGGCGGACGGCGACAGGCAGCGCGTGGGCCGCTGATACCCAGTGGATGGTTCCCTTCACCTTCCGGCCGTTGGGGGCGTCTCCCCCCTTGGTGGCCGGGTCGTAGCTGCAGCGAAGCTCCACCACCTCTCCGGTCCCCTGGTCCTTCACCACCTCCTCGCAGCGGATGAAGTAGGCATAGCGGAGGCGGACCTCCCCTCCCGGGACCAGCCGCCGGAAACCCTTCGGCGGATCCTCCGCGAAGTCCTCGGCCTCGATGTAGAGCTCCCGGGAGAAGGGCACCATGCGGGAGCCTTCAAGGGGCACGTCGTGGGGATAGGAGGGCGCGTCCAGCTCTTCCCACGCCCCTTTCCCCTCCCCCTTCCCCGCCCCGCCCACATCATCCTCGGCCCCTGGGTAATTCGTGATCACCACCTTCAGCGGGCGCAGCACGCCCATGACCCTGGGCACCGTTCGGTTCAGGTGATCCCGGGTCGCGTACTCAAGCTTCCCGAGATCCACCCGGTTGTCGGCCTTGGCCACGCCGACCATCTCTGCGAAGGTCCGAACGGCCTGAGGCGTGACGCCCCGGCGGCGCAAGCCGGCGATGGTCGGCATCCGGGGGTCGTCCCAGCCTTCCACGTGCCCCTCGTTCACCAACCGTAGGAGCTTCCGCTTGCTCACCACCGTGTAGTCCAGGTTCAGGCGGGCGAACTCATACTGATGGGTCCTGGGCTCCTCGAACCCCACCTCGTCCAGGAGCCAGTCGTAGATCTCCCGGTTGTTGTCGAATTCCAGGGTGCAGAGGGAGTGGGTGATGTCCTCGAAAGCGTCGGAGAGGCAGTGGGTGAAGTCGTAGAGGGGATAGATGCACCACGCGTCCCCCCGGCGGTAATGGGAGGCGTGGCGAATCCGATACAGGACCGGATCCCTCATGATCATGTTCAGGTGGGCCATGTCGATCTTGGCCCTCAACACGTGCTCCCCGTCGCCGAACTCACCGTCTTTCATCCGCTGGAAAAGATCGAGGTTCTCCTCGATGGAGCGGTCCCGATAAGGGCTGTCCCGGCCGGCCTCGTTCACGGTGCCCCGATAGTCCCGGATCTCATCTTCCGAAAGGGAATCGACGTAGGCCTTCCCCTTCCGGATCAGAATCAGGGCGCACTCGTGCAGGCGCTCGAAATAATCCGATGCGAAGTAGAGGTGCTCGCCCCAGTCGAAGCCCAGCCAGCGAACGTCCTCCTGGATGGAGCGGACGAACTTCATGTCCTCGGTGAGTGGGTTGGTGTCGTCAAAGCGGAGATGGCACACGCCCCCGTTTTCCTGAGCCAGACCGAAGTTCAGGACGATGGATTTGGAGTGGCCGATGTGTAGATAGCCATTGGGCTCCGGCGGGAACCGGGTCTCCACCCGCCCCCCGTAGGTGCCCTTCTCCCTGTGCTTGGAAACGATGGCCCTGATGAAATCAGTCCCTTCCGTGCGGGCCCCGTCGCGCCCATCCGCTGCCATGGTCCATACCTCTTGGGGTTCGATGACGACGATCCGGCAATCTACCAAGGTAGATAATCAGCCCTCCACCCGGGAGAGAGCCAGGCAGGCGTTGACGCCTCCGAAGCCGAAGGAGTTGCTTAGGGCATGTCGAATCGCACCGACCTTACCCATGGCGCCCCAACCTGTGGCGCCCGAGTCGGAGGTCACGTAGTTCAGGTCGCAGTCCTCACCCGGAGTCTGCAGGTTCAGCGTAGGCGGAATCCAACCCCTGGAAATGCCCAGAGCCACGATGGCCACTTCCACCGCACCAGACGCCCCGAGGGCATGGCCGTAATAGGGCTTGGTCCCCGTCACCGGAACCTGGTCGGCCCGGGAGCCCAGGACCTGGCGGATCACCCGGCTTTCTGCCGCATCGTTCAGCGGAGTGGACGACGCGTGGGCGTTCACATGGTCCACGTCTTCAGGGGTCAGACCCGCCGTCTCCAGGGCCACCCTCATGGCCCGGGCGGCGCTGGACCCATCCGGCCGGGGGGCGGTCATGTGATGGGCGTCGCTGGAGGTCCCGTATCCCGAAAGCTCGGCGTAGATCCTGGCACCCCGGCGTCGAGCGTACTCCTCCTCTTCCAGAACCAGGACGCATGCGGCCTCACCCATGATGAAGCCGTCCCGCCCTTCGTCGAAGGGCCGGCAGGCGCCGGCCGGATCGTCGTTTCGGGTGCTCATGGCCCGTATCAGGGCGAAAGCGCCGAAGGAGAGGGGAGACAAGGGCGCTTCGGCAGCGCCGGCCAGGACCACGTCCGCGTGGCCGGAGCGGATCCATCGCCAGGCATCCCCAATGGCGATGGTCCCCGACGCGCAGCTCATGGCATTCGTGGAGTTGGGCCCCGTGAATCCGGAGTAGATGGCGGTCTGTGAGCTGGCGGCGCCGGCGAAGACCGAGAGGGCCAGGCGGGGGTTCACAGCCTTCAGCCCGCCCTCCAGGAACACCCCAGCCTGCTCTTCGGCCTGCGCGATGCCACCCAGTGCGGACCCCATCTGCACCGCCCCCGGGAGGGCTCCACCGAGGCAGGGTCCAGGTCGGCATCCTTCAGGGCCAGAATGGTGGCCACCAGGGTGAACTGGCCGAAGCGGTCCAGGCGCCGGGCCGCTTGAGCCTCGAAAAAGTCCGAGGGATCGAAGTCGTCGACCTGGGCCGCCAGTTGGCTGCGGAAAGCGGACGCATCGAACCGATCGACGCGGCGGATGGGCGACTGTCCCCGGTTCAGTCCCTTCCAGAAGGCATCCACGCCGATCCCCGAGGCGGTGATGGGCCCCAACCCGGTGATGACCACCCGGCGGTGGTCGGCGTCCCGCATGCGGTCGTCCCCGGTCTTCATCGTCCCGGGCCGGTTCCGGCGTCCCCGGCCTCGGCAGAACGAGGTCCGGCCGCCCTGGCTTCCGCCGCTCTGGCCACCCCAGCCAGAGTCCGCTGTGCAATGAAGCTGACGAAGTGCGGAAGGATCACCAGCTTCGCCGCCAATCCCCCGATGGCGGGCCAGGCCGGGCCATCCCATTCATGGAAAAGCCGGATGTGACTGGTGCCGTCCGGCAACCCCACCACCTCCCACCGCACCTCCATCCCCCGGGTGACGCCCTTCACGTGTTGGCAGTAGACGTGCCCCTTCTCCCGATCATGACGCATCTCCGAGAGCCACCAGGTGGGGTACTTGAGAGGACCCAGGAAGTCCCTCCAGGCGGCCATCTCCACCCTGCCCTGGGCGAAGCCCTCCTTCCTCTGGAACTGAACCCACCGGTAGTGAGGCAGGATCGAGGGCCAGCTCTCCACGTCGGCGGCGATCCGGAAACAGATCTCCGGGGGGGCCTGAGCCGTGGTCTCATCCAGGATCAGCACGGTAGTTCCATAGTTTGAGGAGAGAGTGGGGCGGGGACACGTCACCTGTGACCCGGATCAGGGCGTCGGCCGCTCCGGGACGCCCGGCCATCCACCCTACCATTCGGCCGCGCAGGCCGGGTCGGGTCAGGACTGCCTCGATGAGCTTCTGAACTCTCCGGGATGGGGCCATGAGCCGATGGGCTGCCCGGGGATAACCGCGGAACTCCCCTTGGGCTCCCCTGTCCGGGTCCCCGCGCCCAGCCTTTCGTGAGGTTCCTCGTGCCAACTCGGCGAGGATCGGGGCGGCGGCAACCTGCGCTCCCCGGATGGCCCTCGAAATCCCCTGCCCCGTGAGAGGGTCATAGTAGCCGGCCGCGTCGCCCACCAGAAGTACGCCGCCACCGGCCACCCGCCGGGTAGGCCGGTGGAACGATCCCGACTTCCAGGGCCCGTCCACAATCGTAGGTGGGACGGTCCAATCCACGCCGGCCCTTTCCAGCGTCTCCCAGAGGATCTCCTCCGGCGCAGAAGTCAGACGGCCCCGATCGCTCTCCTGCTTCAGCAGATCCCCGGCCAGGACCAGCGTCGCGTTCCAGCGGCGGCCATCGGCGGTTACCGGAGCCAGCCCCAGAGTCCGAAGCCCTCCGAGGAAGAGGACGCCCCGCTCCTGGTTGGACCGTCGCCCCTCCAAACGGAAGGAGAAGGAGGCTTTCGCGGGGCCTCGAACGGGCCGGGCCCATCCCAGGCTCCGGGACACCCTCGATCCGAGCCCGTCGGCGCCGACCACGACCCGCCCTTCCAGCAGCTCCTGACCCCCTCCGTCGCCTCGGAGGGTCACCTGGGGAAGGCGGCCACCCTTTCCTGCCGATTCCACGCCAACGACCTGCACCCCTTCCCGCACCTGGACACCGGAATCCCGCGCGGTCTCCATCAGCACCGTGTCCAGAACGCTCCGGGAAATCCCCCAAGCGCTGGAGGCATCTTGGGCCGGGAGACCCATTCGGTCCGGGAGACCCATTTGGGCTGGCAGGCTGCCTAGGGGCGCGGTGGTCGAAAAGGAGCCCGCCATCCGCGCACCTTCGGGGATGCTCATATCCCAACCCACCAGCCTCGCAGGGCCGGCGGAAAGGACGGCCTCTCCCAGACCCAATTCGTAAAGGGCCGAGACTCCGGCCGGATTCAGGACCTCTCCGCAGGCCTTCCCCCGCGGAAAGGTTTTCCGGTCGAGCAGCCGGACCTCCAGCCCCTCACGGGCCAGGAGAAGGGCGAGTACCGACCCGGCCGGGCCAGCGCCGGCGATGACCACGTCAGGGCCCGGCATGTACGCAGTTCCCGGGGCGGGCAGTGAGTGTGTGCCGGAACGGAAGGTGGGTCACCACTCTGGTGTCGACGAAACCGGCCTCCTCTCCCAGCTCAGCGAGTTCCAAAGCGGTGAATCCCCTCTGGACCGAGACGGGCCCATCGTGGCGGGTATAGGGGTTTTGGCGCCAAACCGTGGCGGCCAGGAGGCGTGCGCCGAGGTAGGCGCCCCAGGATCGCTGAAGATCACTCACGACAACGAGGCTCCCGGCAACGCGCCCCAACTCTCTCAGGAGCCGGCCCGCCCCCTCATCGCCGAAATGATGGAGGGTGAGGGTCGCTAGGACCACGTCGAAGCGTCCCCGGGGAAAGGGAAGGCGAACCCCATCCCCCTGCACGACATGGATCCCGGGGAAGCTCCGCAGGTTCCTCTCGGCCAAACGGCAAGCCACGCCATGGAGGTCGAGGGCCAGGCCCCGGATTGTGCAACCCGACCCCGCCGCCCAGTTCGCCAATCGGGCCAAGCTCGTGCCGTCGCCGGAACCCACGTCCAGGACACGAAGCTCGGATTGGGATCGTACGAGGGGCCTGAGGGCATGACGGAGGCCCCTGTCCCCCCCCAACCACCGGTTGACGGTGCTCACCTGGGCCAGGGAAGCCTCGAGGACCTTTGGATCCGCCCCCGGGTCGTCTACCCGCTCCGGGGTCATGCGCCGCGTGTTCAAGCCTATTCCCGTCCAGGGTCCGCTGGGCGAGGCAACGTGATGGGAGGGAGCGTCATGGCCCCGGGTACCCGTCTACGGGCGAAAACGGTCCTCAGGGTGCCGCCAAGAAACACCTGACCAAGTGGGCCGGCTCCTCCATTTTTTCAACCTGCCCCTACAACCTCCGCCAGCCGGCGGACTCAGAACGAGGCGTGTCTTCGTTCCGGGCGCTCACGGAGCACCGAAAGGAACACCGGGGCCGGAACCGCGAGGATCTCGTGATCCAGATCCAGATGAGACTCGGTCACGATAATACCCCGCCCGAAAACCCGAGAAATTGACTTCCGCGCGTTGCCGATGGAAGTAGTCGAGTCCCCCTTCACTTCGACAGGGAGGCGCCCGCCCCGAACCAGTGGCGTGGGTTCGGCGACAACGAAATCAATCTCCGTTCCCCGGCCGGATTTCCAGAAGCAAAGCGAACCTACGACTGGAAAACCGTACGGTAAACCAAAGTTCGTTTTGGAAATCAGCACAGTGATGGCAATGAAGGCAACCTGCCCCTACAGCCTCCGCCAGCCCCCCTCAAACAGGTAGTACAGCGCCGGCGTCGTCGTAAGCACAAAGACAGTGGAGGAGAGGAGCCCACCGATGAGGGCGTAGGCCAGAGCGTTCCAGATGTTGGAATCGGCTCCCTGGCTGAAAAGTACGAGTGGCAGAAGGCCCAGGACCGTGGTGGTGGTGGTCATGAGAATGGGGCGCACCCGCTCCAGGGTGCCCTTCAGAATGGAGTCCCGGAGGGACAACGTGGCTTCACGCCGGATCTGGTTGATGTGATCTACCAGGAGAATGGCGTTGTTGACCACGATTCCCCCCATCATGATCACCCCGATGTACGCCTCCCGGGTGAAGGTGGCGTTGGCGTAGAAGAACATGAGGAACACGCCGATGAGGGCCATGGGCACGGTCAGGAGAACGCACAGGGGTTGCACCAAGGACTCGAAGAGGGCCGCCGTCACCATGAAGATCAAAAGGATGGAGATGGCCAGGACGAAATAGATCTGCTCCCGCTCCTCTTCCGACCAACGCCACCGGTCGGCTTCCTCGATGCTGTAGCCCGGCGGAAGGACCGTGGACTCGATGACCGCGTCCCTTATCATATCCCCCAGCTTGGTGGGCCCCCTGAACTCATAGGCCACGGTTCGCTCGTACTGCTGGTTCTCCCGCCGGATTCGGGCCAGGATCTCCTTGGGCGAAATGGTGACCACGTCTCCGATTCGAATTCCCGTCCCGGAGGAACCGGTGATGATGGTCTCCTGGAGCTCATGGAGGTCCACCGTCTGGAAGCCCTCGACCTTCACGTCGAACCGGAGCTCCTCCCCCCCGATCTTCAGGAGGGACTGGCTCGTCTGCCCCCGAATGACGGAGTTCATCCGTCCTACGAAGTCCTGGACCGTCATGTCGTAGCGGGCCAATGCCGACCGGTCGATCTCCACCGCGAATTCCGTGGCCCTGTCCCGGTCGAAATAGGAGCCCGAGGCGTTGGTATCCACGTCCTGGATCCGGGCCATGCGGGTGAGGCGACTGCCCAGATCCTCGGCGATGTCCCGAACCCGCTCATAGTTGTAGCCCAGGATCTTGATGGAGTAGTTGGGCGGCGACCCGCCGCCGCCGTAGAAGGAGGGCCCGAAGCCGTACACGCGGACCTCCGCCCCGGAGAACCCCAGCGAGTAGGCCACCATCTGCTCTTTGATGGCCGGAGGAACGGAGGTGTTTTCCAGCTCCTCGGGAAAGCTCACGCGGATGTTGGCGTAGGTTCCGGTGACCTGCGTGGTGAACCGCTCCACCTCCGGCAGGGCGGCAAGACGTTCTTCGAAGAAGAGAGCCAGCTCGTCGGTGCGTTCCAGGTCGGACCCTCTGGGCAGCGTGATTCGAATGTCCACGTACGTCTGCTGGCCCCATCCCCCACCCCAGACCATACCCCTGGTCACGTACTTGTTGAACAGATAGTAGGACCCGCCCAGGCATGCCACCGCCACCAGGATCGCCGCCCAGGGATACCGGAGAGTACCTCCGATGAGGGCCCGATAAACCCGAACATAAAGGGGCTGGCCGGGGCCCAACTCGCCCTCCCCCCCGATCGCGACGGTCCGGGGCTTCCGGCGCCAGAGAGCCGCAAACCCGGGCCTCACATCCAGAATCCTCCCTGCCAACGCCGGGATGAAGGTGAAGGCGACAAAAAGGGAAGCCAGAAGGGTGAGGCCCACGACAATGGCCAGGGGGACGTAGAAAACCCTGAGGTCACCCTGGAGATAAACGAAGGGGACGAAGACGATGAGGGTGGTGGCCGTGGCCGCCAGGATGGGCAGCACCACCTGTTGGGCCCCCACCTGAGCCGCGACCAGGGGGGTGTCCCCACCCTGCCATCGCCGATAGATGTTCTCCAGCACCACGATGGAGTTGTCCACGATGAGGCCGAAGCCCATGGCCAACCCCATGAGGGTGAGGAGGTTCAGGGAAAGGCCCCCGAAGTAGATGAGGTTGAGGGCGATGAGGACCGAGAAGGCGATAGTGGCGAAGACCACCGCAGCGGATCGGAAGGTGCCCAGAAAAGCCAGGAGGACCACGAAGATGACGACCGCCGAGACCATGGCCCGGTACCGGAGGTCCGTCAGCTGCTTCTTGATGTCCTTGCTCTCGTCCTGATCCAGGATCACCCGGGTTCCGATGGGAAGGCGGGTTTCCAGCTCGGCCATCCTGGCCTTCACCACCTCGGCTACCTTGACGGTGTTGGCTCCCACCTCCTTCATGACCACGAATGCCACCGCAGGGGAGCCGTCGATCCGGAGTGGCTGAAGGCCTCTTCGTAGGTGTCCCGCACCACGGCCACGTCCGAGACCCGGATCATACGCCCGCCGGCGGAGGTGACGATGGCATCCCGGATGTCCTGGACGGAGGAGGGCCGGTTGCGGGTGGTGACGGCATACTCCTTGTCGCCGGACCGGACGGCGCCAGCCTCCCGCACCAGATCCAGGTCGTTGATGCGCATGAAGACCTGGCCCGGAGTGAGCCCCAGAGCCGCGATCCTGTCCTCCGCCATCTCGATCTCGACCAGGCGGTCCCGGCCACCGTACACCCGAACCACAGCCACCCCGTCCAGCTGACCCAGCTCAGGCGCCACCTGATCGTCCAGGAAGGTTCGGAGGGCCTCGAGGGTGTAGGGCCCGGTGAAGGTATACCGAAGGAAAGCCCGGCTGGCCTGAGCCGAGAACTCCGGCGGAACGTAGGGTTCCACGGTGACCGATCGGACCCCGGGGGGAAGCTCCTCTTCCAGGGTGGCCAGGCGTTCGCTCAGGTCCAGGCGAGCGAAGTCCATGTCCGTGTCTCTGGCGAACTCCACCTCGATGTTGGAGACCCCCGATCCCTGCTGCTCATAGGACTCGGAGGTCACCTTCTCCACGCCCCGGATCTGCTGGATGGTGGATTCGATGGGGGAAGTGAGGAACGCCTCGATGGTCTCCGGAGACGCACCTGGCCAGGAGCCCCTCACCGAAAGCCGGGGAAGTTGTGTGTCGGGGAGAAGCTCGATGGGGATGTTCCGCCACGCCAATATCCCCAGAAGGCCCACGGCCAGATAGGTCATGGCCACGGCCACCGGGCGCCGGATGGAGAGGCCGATCATTGGTCTGTCGCCCCCACCACTATTCCCCTCAGGCTTTCCACGAGGGAGTAGACTACCGGAACCACGATGAGGGTAAGGAGGGTCGCGACGGTGAGCCCTCCGATGACGGCTATGGCCAGCGGCGCTCTCAGATCCGCCCCCCGGCCGATGCCGAGGGCCATGGGCGTGAGGCCGATCACGGTCGTGACCGTGGTCATGATGATGGGCCTGAGCCGCACCCGTCCGGCCTCCACGATGGCGGCCCTGAGGGCCAAACCCTGGGCCCGTGCCTGGTTGATGAAATCCACCTTCACAATGGAGTCGTTCACGACAATCCCCACCAGAATCACCGCCCCGATGAGGCTCATGGTGTTGATCCCTCCGCCGGTGAAGAGGAGGGCCAGGACCGCACCCACCACCGCCAGGGGAACCGCCATGAGAATGGTGAAGGGGTGGATGAAAGACTCGAACTGGGCCGCCAGAATCATATAGACCAGGAGGAGGGCCAACCCGAAGGCGAAGGCCAGATCCCGGAAGGACCGGCGCATCTCTTCGTTCTCACCGCCGACCTCCATCCGGATCTCGCGGTCCGGTGGTATCTGCCTCAGAACGTCCTGCACTCCGGCAATGGCCCCGTCCAGCCCACCGGACACTACGTCGGCGTAGACCACCACCACACGCCCCTGGTCCTCCCTCCGTATCTCTGCTGCGGCCACGGCTTCGTGGACCGTCACCAGCTCACGAAGAGGAACACCCTGAACCCTCAGGTCCTGCAGCGTTTCCCGAGCATAACGAAGGTCGTCGGGAAGTCGGACCATGATCCCGATTTTCCGGTCGAAATCCACGAACTCGGTGGCCCGGTCCCCTCGCATGGCGTCCTCCAGCGCCTCCGCGATGGCCCGAGGCTCGATCCCGTACCGGGCCGCCACCTCCCTCAGGATCTCCACCTGGATTTCGGGCTGACCCCGTTCCGTCCCCACTCTCACGTTCCCGATCTGCTCGAGTTCCGACAGACGATCCCGAACCAACTCGGCCATGGGGAAGGTCCGGTCCAGCTCTTCTCCCCTCACCCGAACGGCGATGTCGGCGTCGACCCCGCCAAGGATCTGGCCCAAGGCTGTGGCCTGGCCCGCTTCGAAGGCCAATGCTCCCCGCGTGAAGTCTCTCTCGAGGTGACGGAGCCGTTCCAGAACGTCCTCGGTCGTCGCACCCGAATTCAGGCGGACCTGGAAGAGGGCCGTGTTCACCCCCGAGCTTTCCTCGCTCTCGGCGTAGGAACGGACGTCCTTCCCGATCCGGGAGAAGACCGCTCCCACCCCTGGATCTGCCAGCAGCGCCCGCTCGACCTCATCGGCGGCCTCGATCGTGGCCGGAAGGGAGGTCCCTTCGGGCAGCTCCATCCGGACGTCGAAGGAACCCTGGTCCACGTCCGGCAGAAGATCCCGGTCCAAGCTCATACCCAGAAGGACCGACCCCAGGAGGGTCGCAACGGCCATGGCCACCACCGACCCACGGTTGTCCAGGGACCATTCCAGCGCCTGGTGGTACCGCCGGGCGAACCGATCGAACCAACGGTCGAAGCCGTCGAGGAAGGGTCCGAACGTCCTGGATAGAAGCCGGCCGACGGCGCCGCCCCAGAACCCCAGGAGCTGCTTCAGGACGCTCCAGAAGAACATAAGGAGAAGGAAGGGGGAGAGGGCAATCCAACGGAGGACCCGGAGAACCTTCCCCGGCTTCCCCAACCTCTCCAAGCCGACGTCGGTGGAGAGGGTCTCCACCGGCTCACCCTTGGGGACTCCCCAACGGGCGGCCAGAGCCGGCAAGAGCGTCAGGGCCACCACCAGGGAAGCCATGAGCGAGAAGGCGACGGCAAGGGAGAGAGAGCTGAAGAGCTCCCCGGCCACACCCTCCACATAGACGATGGGTCCGAAAACGCTGATGGTGGTGAGAGTGGACGCCGTGATGGCCCGCTGGACCTCCTCCGCGCCGACCGCTGCCGAAGCCATGGCGTCTTTGCCGCCTTCCTTCCGATGCCGGAAGATGTTCTCCAGGACGACAATGGAGTTATCGACCAGCATTCCCACCCCCAAGGCCAGTCCCCCCAGACTCATGATGTTAAGGGAGATCCCCGCCGCCTCCATGAGGGCGAAGGTCCCCACCACGGAGATGGGGATGGCCAGGGCGATGGCCACGGGGTACCGAGGGTCCCTCAGGAAGAGGAAGAGGACCAGGAAGGCCAGGATACCACCGAAAACCAGAGCCTGGACCACGTTGGAGATGGAGTCGGCGATGAAGCCGGCCTGGCTGGAGGCCACGTCCAGCTGGAAGGCGGGATAGTCCGCCCGAAGCTGCTCCAGGACTCCCTCGACGGATTCCGCCACCTGGACCGTATTGGCCCCGGATTCCTTGAATACCAGGATCCCCACGGCCTCGTGGCCGTTATAGCGGGCGACGGATTCCCGCTCGGCAAACCCATCCACCACGCGGGCGATGTCCCGAAGGCGGACCAAGCGGAAGCCACCCTGCGTCCCGGCGGCGCCCGCAGAGGCTCGTTGCCGACCTACGACCACGTCCCCGATCTCGTCCACGGTCTGGAACTCACCCAGCGTCCGAAGGGGGTAGCGGTAACGGCCCCGGAGGATGGTCCCCCCGGGCGCACTGATGTTGGCGAGGGCCAGGGCCTGGGTGACCTGATCGAAGGTGAGGCCATAGGAATCCATGAGGCGCGGCTCCACCTCGACCTGGATCTCCCGGTCCAAACCCCCGGTGACCGATGCCTCGGCAACCCCGTCCAGCTGCTCCAGGCGCCTGCGGAAGACCGACTCGGCAGCCTCCTTCGTGGCCCAGAGGTCCGCCCCTCCCGCCACGGAGATGGCCATGATGGGCTCGGATTCCGGATCCACCCGCAGGATCCGGGGCCGGCTGGCGGTTTCCGGAAGGCTCTCCCGGATGTTGTCCAACCGCTCCCGGACGTTCAGCATGGCGAAGTCCATGTCCGTTCCCCAGGCGAACCGGAGGGTTACCAGGCTCACGCCCTCCCGGGACACCGACGTCACCCGTTCCACACCGGGAACCGCGGCGCCCTGCGCCTCCACCCGTTCGGTGACCAGCCGCTCCACCTCGGCGGGGGCCACGTCGGGATAGGAGGTGTAGACCACCAGCCGGGGGTAGCTCACGTCTGGGAGAAGGTCGATGGGAAGCCGGACGAAGGAGATGATGCCCAGGAGGATCACGGCCAAAAAGAGCATGGCCACGGCTACGGGGCGCCGTGTCGAGGTCGACGGGATGGACATGGCTAGCGCAGCTCCTCCCCTACCATCTCTTCAAGGTTCGCCAGAGCCTGCTCGAGGGCGAAAAGCTGGTTGATCACCGCACGCTCGGCCTGGGAGGCGGCGTCGATGTCCTGCTGGAGCTCGGTGAAGGTTCGGGACCCCAGGCGGAACTGCTCCCTACCCAAGCGCAGACGTTCCTGGGCGATCTCCTGGGAACGGAGGGTGATGAGATAACTGAGATGAGCCGTTTCCAGGGCGATGAGGCGGGACCGGACCGCCTCTTCCACCAGGAGTCGGGTCTCCCTGAGCGCCTCCTCCTGATTGACCAGGCCTACCTCGGCCTGAACGATCCGGGCCTTGTTGTCGAACCCCTGGAAGATGGGGATGGTGATGCCGAAGCTGGCGCCCCCCGCCCGGGAATCATCAGGGAAAGGATCCACGAAGGCGCGGTAGTTGTCGCCGAAGGTGCTCTGCCTCGCGTTGAAGGAGATGGTCAGCGGTGGCCAGTGGGCCCGCCTCGCCGACTGGGTCTGGGCCCGGCTCACGTCGACGGCGGCCTCCTGCTCGATCAGGTTCGGGTTGGAGGAGAACGCCCGGGAGGCCAGGGACTCGGGGTCCAAACCGCCGGGATCGAAGGCCTCGGGGAGTACGCCGTCCACCTGGATGTTGTTCAGATCCGCGTCGCCGATGACCGTCCGTAGACTCAGGAGGCCCTGCTGGAGCTGGCCTTCCGCCTCCCGGATCCGCTGCTCCTGCTGCTGAACGTTCAGCTCCGAGGTGAGCACGTCCACCCGACTGGCGCCGGCCAGCTCGAACATGCGTTGAGCCGTCTGAAGGTCCAGTTGCCGGCTTGCCAGGAGGGATCGCTCGACCTCAAGTAGAGCCCCCTGATTCTGCGCGTTCCGGTAGGCTCTGATCACGTCGGCCCGAAGGCCCCGGGATTCCGAGGTCACCGCGGCCTCACGGGCACGGGCCTGCGCCCGCTGGGTGGCCATGTCCCGGGACCGGGCCCCCCACTGGAAGAGGGACAGACTGGCGTTGACGGACTGGGAGGTGGAGGAGGAGGTTCGCCAATCGGTGATCGGGTTTTCGATGGGGTTTCCGAACACGTCCGTCGAGATGAGCTGTCGGTTGAGGTTGACCCCGGTGCCGGAGGACAGGCTCAGCGTCGGGAGGAAGGCTCCCCACGCCCGCTGACGTTCGACGTCGTTGAGCTCGAGGTTGTTCAGCGTCCTCCGGTAGTTGGGGTTGAACTCCACGGCCCGCTCGAGAGCCTCGTCCAGCGAAAGCACCGGGCCCGTCTGGGCCCACCCGGGGGCCGGTACCAGCGCCAAGCTGAGGGATGCGAGCGCCACGCTCACCAGCGCCAGGCTCACCAGCGGCGCCAGGCTCGGAGGAAGAAGGGAGAGAAGGGGCCGGAGCGAGGCTCCCCTCATCCCTTCCCCACCCTTCATCGGGTCCCTCCCAGCGAACCGCCGGGAATGGCCTCCACCAGCCGAACCTGGGCGTCGTGCTGGATATAGAAGTGGTTGTCCACAAGCACGATCTCGCCGGGCTCCACCATGGAGGTCCCCTCATTCGGAATGATCTCCACCAGACGGTCGCTCTCCAGGCCCCGGGTCACGTACCGCCACTTGGCCCGCCCGTCCTCGAAGACGAAGAGCATGTCCCTCCGGTCCTTTTCCAGGATCGCGCTTCGCGGAACCAGAATGCGGTCGGGAAAATACTGGGCCTCCAGAGACACCCGCGCGTACATCCCGGGTTTGATGCGCCCCTGGGGGTTGGCCAGGTGGACCGTGACCCGGGCGGTCCGGAACTCCGGGTCCACCACCGGATTGATGGTGGACACCCGGCCGGTGAAGGTCTCCCCCGGGAAGGCCGCAAAGGTCACCGAAGCCCTGCGGCCTTCCGTCAGATACCCGACCTCCCGCTCCAGGACCTGGACCTCCACCTTGATGGGATCCAGATCCACGATGGTCATCAGCTCGGTCCCCGCGCCCACATGCTCCCCCTCCACCACCCTCAGGTTGGCCACCCGCCCCGGGAAGGGAGCCTTTACCGAGGTCTGGTCCAGGTTCAACACGGCTTCCTGGAGGGTCACCTCGGCCTGGGCCAGTCCGCTCCGGGCTCGGCTCAAACGCGCTCGTTCCGCCCGGACCGCCGGATCGGTGATCTCATCATCGAAGAAGATCATTTCCTCGAAACGAGCCTGCGCGCTCACATGGTCTGCCCGGGCCCTGGCCAGGGTCAGCGCGTAATCGGTGGTGTCCACCTGGAGGAGGAGCCCCCCTTCCGGTACGGTCCGGTTCTCCTGGACGGAAATATTCCGGACGATGCCGTTCACCCGGGATTGGAGAGCCGTTCGCCGGAAGGCTTCGGCCTGTCCCGCCGCGGAAACCGTGATCCAGAGGGTGTCCCTCACCACCTCCGCCCCAACCACCGGCTGGGCGACGTTGGTGGCGAACTGTTCGGAGGCCGACTCGGGTAGGACCGCCCCGCCCTCCGACGATGAACCTTGGGCGGCTTCCCCCGGGTCAGGCCTGAGGCGGAGGTACATCCCTGTGGCC
>JBDRDQ010000281.1:0-11085 GCA_043820695.1 Gemmatimonadota bacterium
AGGACATGTGCTCGCTGATGCCCTTGGCCGGAAGGGTTTCAAAACGCCCCTTGTCTCTGGGCCCGTTTTGCCGCCATACGTGAAGTGTGAGATCCATTATTTGTAGCTCCTCGTGGAGAGGGGCACGTTCTCGAAGGTCAGCGGCTCCTTGTGCAGGGTCGGCTCCTCTCCAACTCCCTTGAACTCCCAGACCGAGACGAAGGCGAAATTCTCGTCGTCCCTCTTCGCCTCACCCTCCGCGTCGGTGTGTTCAACCCGAAGGTGGGCGCCGCAGGACTCGTCCCGGGTCAGAGCGTCATAACACATGACCTCGGCAAATTCCATGTGGTCCGCGACCCGTCCGGCCTTCTCCAGCGACTGGTTGAAGGATTCCCCGTTTCCGAGGACGCGGACGTCCCTCCAGTACTCCTCACGGAGATCCTTGATCTGGCTGATGGCGCCTTTCAGGCCATCGGCATCCCGGCTCATCCCGCAGTTGTCCCACATGATCTTGCCCAGCTCTCGGTGGAAGGTGTCCACGGACGTTTTCCCACCCACGGCCAGGAGGCTGTCCATCTTCTCCTTCACTTCCCGTTCCGCGTCCTTGAAGGCGGGGTGGTCCGTGGAGGTGTCTCCAGGTTTCACCCTGGCCAGCCAGTCTCCGATGGTGAGGGGGAGGACGAAATATCCGTCGGCCATCCCCTGCATCAGGGCGCTGGCTCCGAGGCGGTTGGCGCCGTGATCGGAGAAGTTGGCCTCACCGGTGGCGAATAGACCAGGAACCGTGGTCTGGAGATTGTAGTCCACCCAGAGGCCACCCATGGTGTAGTGGGGCGCCGGGTAGATCCTCATGGGAAGCTTGTATGGGTCTTCGCCGGTGATTTTCTCGTACATCGAGAAGAGATTCCCGTACCGTTCTCGAATCGCGCCCTCCCCAAGGCGACCGATGGCGTCTTCGAAGTCCAGATAGACCCCGTTCCTCAACTCTCCCACACCGTGGCCCGCATCAACCATCTCCTTGGCCCTGCGAGAAGAGATGTCCCGAGGACTCAGGTTTCCGAAGGATGGATAAAAGCGCTCCAGGTAGTAGTCCCGCTCATTCTCGGGAATGTCTCCGGCGGCCCGGCCATCCCCTGCCTTGGCGGGGACCCAGATCCGCCCATCATTTCGCAGCGACTCGCTCATGAGGGTGAGCTTGGACTGCTCTTCGCCCGCCGGCGGGATGCACGTGGGGTGAATCTGGGTGAAGCAAGGGTTCGCGAAGCCGGCGCCCTTCCGATGGGCTCGCCAGGCCGCCGTGACATTGCACCCCTTCGCATTGGTCGAAAGGTAGAAAACGTTGGAGTACCCGCCCGTGGCCAGGACCACTGCATCGGCGACGTCGGACCAGATCCGGCCGCTCACCAGATCCCGGACCACCACGCCTTTCGCCACCCCGTCCACGACCACGACCTCCATCATCTCGTGACGGGAGAACACTTTAACATTCCCGGCATGAACCTGCTTCTGAAGAGCCTGGTAGCAGCCGAGAAGAAGCTGCTGTCCCGTTTGGCCCCGAGCATAGAAGGTCCGGGAAACCTGGGCTCCACCGAAGGACCGGTTGGCCAGAAGGCCTCCATACTCACGGGCGAAGGGCACTCCTTGGGCCACCGACTGGTCGATGATGTTCAGGCTGACCTCGGCAAGGCGGTGCACGTTGGACTCCCTGGACCGGAAGTCCCCCCCCTTCACCGTGTCGTAGAACAGCCGAAAGATGCTATCGCCGTCGTTCTGGTAGTTCTTGGCCGCGTTGATGCCTCCCTGAGCGGCGATGGAGTGGGCCCGACGGGCCGAGTCGTTGTAGGTATAGACCCGGACGTTGTAGCCCAGCTCACCCATGGTGGCTGCCGCTCCGGCACCCGCCAATCCGGACCCCACGACGATGACGTCGTATTTCCGCTTGTTGGCGGGGTTCACCAGCTTCATCTCGAACTGGTGCCTGGTCCAGTGCTGATCGATGGGGCCGGATGGAATCTTTGCGTTGAGCTCCATATGCCCAGCTTCCTCCACTCGTATTCGAAGGGCTCCCGGGGGGAAGCCTCAGATCGTCAGGACTCCCGCCATTACTCCCACCGGGACCGTGAGAAACCCGGCAAGCAGGGCGAGGGCCAGAACCAGGGCCAATGGCCGCCGGTACGGGTTGTACTTCGGGTGATTCGCACCCACGGTCTGGAGGGCACTCCAAAGGCCGTGGTAGATGTGAAAAGTCACCATCACCAGAGCCAGGATGTAAAACCCGGACACCAGCGGGTTCTGGAAGCCGTAGACCACGTTCTGATAGGCCTCCCCGTGAACGAACTCCGCATGGACCCACTCAGCTCCGATGGTGAACTGGAGCAGGTGGTAGACCACGAAGGTGGCGATGATCACCCCACCCCATCGCATGGTTCGGGAAGCGTAAGCGAAGGAGAGGGACTCCTCCTTGGTGTACTTGCTCCCGCGGGCATTCCGGCTCTGGGTGTAGACCTGCCATGCCGAAAGCATGTGGAGGCCAACGCACCCCAGCAGAACCACTCTGAAAATCCAGAGGCCCGCCATGTGAGGGAGAATGGGATAGCCGATCTCCCTGAGGAACTCGGCGTAATGATTGAAGGCCTCGGGACCCATGTACATCTTCAGGTTCCCGATCATGTGGGCGACAAGGAATCCGATGAAGACCGCGCCCGACACGGCCATGAAGAATTTCTTCCCCACCGACGTGCGGTAGAGACTTATGACCCGACGCATCGTATCTCCCGGTGCTCAGGTAGCCCTGAAGGGGGGGTGGCTCCGGTGGCTCCGGAACCACCCCTATTGCTAGGCTTGAAGGCCTGTGCCCACAAAGGGGCGGACCTTCAAGTGGTCCAGCTTGGCCAGGCTAGTAGTCCAGCTTGGCCAGGTCGTCCATGGTGCTGCGGACGGCGGCGGCGCTGCTGTTGAGGGCCGTGGCCTCATCGGCCGAGAGGGGCACCTCGAGAATTCCTTCCATCCCGCCCTTGCCCAGCTTGCAGGGCACCCCGATGAAGATCCCCTCCTGGCCGTACTCACCCTTCAGGAAGCAGGAGCAGGGCAGGATCCTCTTCTTGTCCTTGACGATGGCCTCGGCCATCTGGACGGCCCCGGCTGCGGGAGCGTAGTAGGCACTGCCGGTCTTGAGGAGGGCGACGATCTCACCCCCGCCCTTCCGGGTTCGCTCGATGATGGGATCGAGCTTCTCCGGGGGCAGGAAGAAGGTGAGGGGGATGCCGCTCACGGAGGCGTAGCTCACCAGGGGCACCATGCTGTCCCCGTGGCCACCCAGGACCAGGGCCTGAATGTCCTCGACGCTGACGTCCATTTCCATGGCCAGGAAGGCGCGGAAGCGGGCCGTATCCAGAATGCCGGCCATCCCTACAACCCTCTCCCGGGGGAAGCCCGAGTTCTCGAAGGCCACAAAGGCCATGACATCCAGGGGATTGGATACCACGATGATGATGGAGTTCGGAGCGTACTTCTTGATGTTCTGGGCGCACTCCTTCACGATGCTGGCATTGGTCTTCAACAGGTCGTCGCGGCTCATCCCGGGCCTCCGAGCGACGCCGGCGGTGACGATGAAGATCTCCGACCCGGCCGTGTCGGCCCAGTCGTTGGTGCCCCTGACGCGGGTGTCGAAGCCCAGGACCGGGGCGGCCTGGAACTGGTCCAGCCCCTTCCCAAGGGGCATGCCTTCGAGGATGTCGAGGAGGAGGACTTCCTTGGCCAGCTCTTGCTGACTCGCCAACAACGAGCAGCTCTCTCCGACGTGGCCGCCACCAACTACCGTAATCTTGTTAACCATAACGTTCCCCACGGTCCGAGGAATGGAATAAACACAGGTACTCTCGCGAGAACCTACCGGGGCCTCGGGGGGGTGTCAACGGAGGAGAAGTGGTTTTCGTGACGAAAGTCACCCACCCGTTTGGGAGAGGGCGACGAGGCCGCCGGAGCCTAGGTCGCTCCCCTGGACCAGATCGTGCCGCTCGGGCTTGATCCGCAGGGTTTCTTGGATGAGAGGCACCAGGTCTACCCCGGCCCGGAGGGGATCTCTCAGATTGGTCTGGAGCTCCCCAAAGAGACACGGACGAAGGTAGCCGTCGGCGGTAAGGCGGAGACGGTTGCAGTCGTCACAGAAGTTGTGGCTCATGGGTGTAATGACACCCACCGTTCCAGGGGCCCCGGGATACTGGTAATAAGTGGCCGGGCCATTTCCCTCGGGCCCGGTCACAGGCTCCAGTTCACCAAGCTCCCTGAGCCGAACCAAAGCCTCCTGACAGGAAAAGAAATCGTCGGCGCTGAGGTCCAGATTGGAGGTAGTGGGCATGATCTCGATGAACCGAACATGCCAGGGATGGGTGCGAGTGGCCTCTGCGAAATCGGCGATCTCGTCGTCGTTCTTCCCCCGGATGAGGACCACATTGATCTTGATTGGTTCCAGACCTGCCCGACCTGCGGCTTCCAGCCCCGCGATGACCTTCCCGAAGGTCCCGGATCTCCGGGCGAGAGCATCCACCCTGTCTTTGCGGAAAGAGTCCAGGGAGATGTTCACCCGGGTGGCTCCGGCCTCCTTGAGGGGGCCGGCGAGGTCCTGGAGAAGGACTCCGTTGGTGGAGATGGCCAGGTCCTGTATTCCCGGCACCGAAGCGATAAGGTCCACCAGACGGGGGAGGTCCTTGCGAACCAGGGGTTCTCCCCCGGTCAGGCGTATCCTCCGGAGGCCCATGGGGGCCATGATCCCGACAATGGCTTGAATCTCTTCGTAGCTGAGGAGCTCATCCTTCCGTAGCCAGGGAAGGCCATCCTCCGGCATACAATAGACGCATCGAAGGTTGCATTTGTCGGTCACCGAGATCCGGAGGTACTCGACCCTGCGACCGAAAGAATCCACCATGGTCCCGGCCCCCGCAGACGCGCCGTCATTCATTCCCCATTCCCCCCTCCTCGAACCCGTCCGGCTTTCGGCCCTCGCTGCCCGGATCGGTGTTGCCACCAACCCAATCGGAATCCCCTTTCAAGTAGTGCTCCCGCTTCCAAATGGGGAGGCGCTCTTTGATCTCCTCGATGATGAACCGGGAGGCATCGTAGGCCTCTCCGCGATGGGGAGTGGCGACTGCGATGGCGGTGCTCACATCTCCGACCCGAAGCTCTCCCACCCTGTGAAGAATGGTGACTCGATCCGTGCCAAAGCTATGGGAGGCCTCCGCAGCGATCGCGGCCAGCGTCTTCTCGGCCATCCCATGGTACGCCTCATAGTCCAGCCCCGTCACAACCCTTCCCTGATTGTGGTCACGAACCACGCCGAGGAAGAGAAGGCACGCGCCGTCCTGGGGGGATGAGAAGTCGGCAAGGACCTCCTCCGGAACAATGGGCTCGGAAACAATGGCGGTTCTCAGCACCTTCATCCTCCGGCGACTGGAGGAATGAACGCCACCACGTCACCGTCTCTCAGAAGTCTGTCCTCCGGGGCATACTCTTCATTCACAGCTACCACGGGGTACGGCGGGAGCTTCCCGAACTCTCCCCCTCGGCCCCTCACCTCAGCCACCATCCCTGAAATGGCGGCGCCCTCGGGGAGAGACAGAAAGATCTCCCCGGTACCCAGGAGATCCCGGAAGGATGCGAAGAAGAGGATTCGAATCTGCATAGAAAAAAAAGGGAGGGCGGAAGGCCCTCCCTGAAAGGGTAGAACTACGGATCGCTTGCGTCAACGGAGGGGCCGCCCTCCGATCCCTCGGCCGCCCATAAGGGGATTCGTCCCCCCTACACCACCACCCGGGCCTCCCCCCTGTCCTCGACCCTGGCGCAGCGCCTGAACCCGCTGGCCCAGATCGTCCCTCAGGCGATAGAACCGTATGAGCTGGACCGGGGACATGACCTCCAGAAGCTCTGCCTGTTCCCTCTTGTACAGATCCAACTCCCGCTGCTGTAGGTCAACCATCTCCTGGATCAGGGCCCTGGCCTCATCGTCATCCATGTCGGGGAGAGCAGGGTCCCGGAGCCGGTACCGCAAGGAGTTCTGGCCCCGGTTCAGAGCCTGCCGTTCCTCCTGGAAGGACTGCATGATGGTCTGAACGCCCTTCACCGTCTCGGCATCCAACCTCAACTGGTTTTGGATCGAACGCTGAAACCCGAGATGGAGGCGCTGTTCCAGCTCCATCCTTTGACGCTGTCCCCCCGCCCCCGGTGGAGGGGTTACCTGGGCCGAGGCCAACAGGGGCGCCAGCGCCAGGAGGCCGGCCAATGCCGGCACCGAGAATGCCTTGGATATCATCCCTCGAACTCCTTGAGAAGGGCTTCCAGCTCTTCGTCGGAAAGGCCGTCGAAAACCGGTGCGCCCGCTACCATTCCATCATCCCATAGCCAAGCCTCGGGCAGAGGCTCCTGTGAAGCGACCACAATGGGGTCCTGGAAGAGATCGGGAGCCTGCCGGTTCCAGATCACGCCCGTTCCCAGCGCGAGAATCACTACCGCAGCCGCGGACAGGGCCCAGGCCGGGGCAAACCTCCGGCGGCCGAAGATGGGGATCGCAGGGTTCGTCTGCCTGGAGTCCTCTCCGGAGCCTGCTGACCGTTCCCTGGTCATCTCTTTCCGAATCCGGGCTTGGATCCTGGCCTCGAGGTCGGAGGGAACCTCGGGCCGGGCACCCCTCACGGCCATGATCACCTCCAGATCCTCTTGACAGTCTGCGCAGGAGACGAGATGGGCCTCAATCATGCCCCCTTCTTCCGGAGTGACAACACCCGCACTGAACTCCGGAATACGGTCTCGAATGGTCTCGCAGTCCCGGCTTTTCATCCCAGCATCTCCCTCAATCGTCTGATTCCATGGTGGTAATTCACCCGGGCCGCCCCTTCACTCGAGCCGATCATGGCTCCGATCTCGCGGAAACTCAACTCTTCGAAGATCCTCAACGTCACGGCTTGCTTCTGCTTCTCGGGAAGATCCGAAAGGACCTCCATGACCCGACTGACATCTTCCGCAATATCCATGGTGTCATCTACAGACGCCTCCGTCGATGGCACCGGGCCCACGGTCTCCAACGCCAGCTCTTTCCTCCGCCCCGCTTTCCTGAGAAGCCCCCGGGCTTCGTTGGCCGCGATCGTCAGAAGCCACGTCTTGAACGAAGCGTCTCCGCGAAACCCCTTCAACCCCCTCATGGCTTTGAGGAAGGTCTCCTGCGCCACATCCGCAGCACCGTCCTCATCCCGCAGGATTCCGAAAGCCACTCTGTATACGCTGCCGTGATGCCGGGAGACCAATTGGTCCATGGCCTCCAGCTCCCCAGCCTTAGCCCGGTCCACCAGACCCTCGTCCGGAAGCGGCTTGTGCGGGGACGTGTCCTTCACCGTTTTCTCTGATGCATTTGGCGGTGGATTCGTTAAAAAGGCGTGGATCCGAAAAATAAAGAAGGAGCCGGGGGCTCAGCGAGCCTCGGCTCCAGCTTTAAACGCCGGAGGGTACGGGAGGTTCCGGAGGGGGTACGCAGAAGCCGGCCCCGGAATCCGGTCCGATGTAGCTCAGTACCGGCTGACCCGATCCAACCTGGCCACTCTCGCCCTCAGATGCTTGGAGGGTTTGAAGATCGGGACGGAGCGGGAGGGGACCTCAACGGGGTCTCCTGTCCGGGGGTTCCGTGCCGTCCGGGATTTTCGGCTCCGGACCTTGAAGGTCCCGAATCCGCGAATCTCGATGTTCTCACCCTCCGCCAGCGCCAGTTTGACGGCGTTGAGAAAGCCGTCCACTACCAGGGCACAGTCCTTTTTCGTAATCCCCGGGCCGATCGCCTCTGCGACCTGCTCAACTAAGTCCGCCTTGGTCATCCATTCCTCCGGAGGAAACTTCCCCTCCAAAACCAAACCTGGAAAAGGGGTGAGAAGCCGGCCCGAAAGGGCCCGTCGCTTCCTTCTAAGTGTGTGGCCCGGATGAGGTAAGGTCGACCGGACCACATAAGGGGGAGCACGGTAACGCCCGCCTCCCCAAACCGTCAAGCCTTTCCAATCAGTGGCCTATTCCGTGGACTATCCGGAACGGCTTCGATTCTCCATGAGTTGCACGAACTGCCGGAACAAGTATCGGCTGTCATGAGGCCCCGGAGCCGCTTCCGGATGGAACTGAACCGAGAATACGGGGTGCGTCCGATGAGCCACTCCCTCCACCGTGTCGTCGTAGAGATTAATGTGGGTCACTCGGAGGTCCGGGGCATGCGGAAGCTGGCCGCTCTGGTCCTTTTCTACTGCGAATCCATGGTTCTGGGCGGTGATCTCCACGGCCCCCGTGTCCAGGTTCCGGACCGGGTGATTCCCTCCGTGATGGCCAAAAGGAAGCTTGAAGGTCCGGGCACCGAAGGCCCGGGCGATGAGTTGATGGCCCAGGCAGATCCCGAACACCGGGATTCCCACCTCCGACAGGCCCAGAATCGCGTCCTGGGCCCTCTCCACGGCAGCCGGGTCACCCGGGCCGTTGGAAACGAAGAGGCCATCGAGCCTTTCCCCCAGAATTTCTTCCGCGGGTGTGTCCGCCGGTATCACGGAGACCCTGCATCCCAACTCAGCCATCAGCCTGGGAGAATGGGCCTTCACACCGAAGTCGTATGCCAGAACGTGGAACCGCTCCTCACCTACCGCCGGCACCTGGTACCGGTGGCGGGTGGAGACCCCGCAGGCGAGATCCAACCCCTCCATCCGGGGGTGCCCCTGGATTCGCTCCATCGCCTCTTCCGACGGATGGGAGCTCGGGGCGATGGCGCCCCTCATGGCCCCTTCGGCTCGGATGTGGCGGGTGAGGGCGCGGGTGTCCACGCCGGCGATTCCCACCACTCCATGAGAGGCCAGATACTCGTGAAGGCGCCCCTCCCCCCGCCATGAGGAGTACACTCGGGACGACTCCCTTACCACGAACCCCGCGACCTGGGGCCCCTCCGACTCCCGGTCCTGGCTGTTCACCCCGTAGTTCCCTATCAGGGGATACGTCATGGCCACGAGCTGACCGGAATAGGAGGGGTCGGTGAGGATCTCCTGGTAGCCTGACATGGAGGTATTGAACACGACCTCCCCAAGGGCAAATCCTACGGATCCCATGGAGGTGCCGGGGAAGGCGCGTCCGTCTTCCAGAAGAAGGTACGCCGAGTGTGATGATAGTAGCGGGGTCAATGTATGCCGAGATCGAAAGGGGAATGTTCCGGCCGGAATGTAGGCCCCCCTCTCTGGTCGTCAAGCGGAGGGTCGATCTATTATCCCAACGAACCTATGCGCAAACCGGGTCCAGCAAGGACCGGCCAACCCCGAGAAACAGCTCCATGGTCGAGCCATCGAGGGTCACCATACATGCGGATGAATCCTGCCTCGGGAACCAATTCGAGCAGAGGGCGAACCCGGGCGGGGCAGCGGGCCTCATAGAATATTGGAAGGGCGAAGGGTGGGAGAGGCGGGACTTTTGGCATTCGGACCCGGACACGACCAACAACCGGATGGCTATCCGAAGCGCCATCGAAGGACTGACCCTGTTGAAGCGCCCTTGCATCATCCGGTTCGTGTCGGACAGCCAATACCTGGTCCGGGGAATGAACGAGTGGGTTCGGGGGTGGAAGGCCAAGGGCTGGAGACGGAAGAGCGGACCGCCGGAGAACCTGGAACTCTGGCAGGAGTTGGACAGGGTGGCCGAACGGCATCGTGTGGAGTGGAGCTGGGTTCGGGGCCACACCGGCCATCCCCGGAACGAATACGCGAACTTCCTGGCAACCAGGGCCGCAAAGGAACTCAACTCCTCCCCGGGGCTCGTGGCCTCCGGTTTCGGAGCCTGGCTCGAACATCAAAGGGACGATCGAGGCCGGTATCTGGAGTTTTTTGAGGACCTGCCACCGGGTAAAAACGGGTTCCCGCCTCCGGCCCCATAGTCCCAAACCGAACAGCTCCGGGCACAGGGGTGCTCAAACACAGGGGTGCCCAAACACAAAAAAAGACCCCGACCTGGCACGCCACGGTCGGGGCCTCTTTTTCCGCTGGCGAGACTTGGATCGCTCTTGGACCCGCTCACGTGCGAGCGGTCGAACGCTCGGTCCCTTACCCTACACCGCGCGGTCGGCGGTTCAGGCGCCCCTCAGCTGGGGGGCTCTGACGGAGACCAGCGAGCCCTCCGTCGGCCAGTCAAGCTCCAAGACCTGACCGGCTGCCATCGCAGCGGTATCTCGCCCGGTGGCTCACATCCCTGCTCTGTTTGAGGATGACCAACGCCATCGTTCATACAGGCCGCATCAGGAATGCACCCATAGTATTCACTCCTGGTCCCGGAAGGTCAAGAATCATATGTCTCTCGAATCCGGAAAATCTGTTTTATGTCCTAAGACGATGTAGTGTCCATATTTACGAGTTGTTTAACCCTTGTCGGATTACCCTGGTCGACCGAATCGTAAACAAATAGATATCCGTCTGAGAGGGCCGGTCTTTGGCCCGAAAGTGGAGTCGGGAATTTTGAATTTTCAGAGAAACCCACCCCACAATGATCCGGGATGTCCACTAGCCAAATTTGTTGTCTAGACAACAACGGCACTCCGGGAAAACACCTTTTCGAAGCTTTGAACCAGGGGGTGGACGACCTCTTCGAGGGAAACCGGCCTCTGGAGGATCCCCGCCATGGAAGCTACCGGGCGGTCCTGGATTCCACAGGGAACGATGGTAGAAAAGAAAGAAAGATCCGGGTCCACGTTCAGGGCAAAGCCGTGCGATGTGACCCATCCCGAAGAAACCCGGACGCCGATGGCCGCCACCTTCCCCTCCTGGGTCCAGACGCCGGTGTATCCTTCTTCCCGGCCGGCGGGAATCCCGAAATGAGCCAGCGTCCCAATCAGGACCTCCTCCAGCTCCCTCAGGTATCTGTGGAGGTCTTTCCGGTCGGGATCGAGGGAAAGAATCGGATAGCCCACCAGCTGCCCGGGCCCATGGTAGGTGACATCCCCTCCCCGCCCCACTTCGAAGAGCTCGATCCCTCGACTCGTTCGTTCCTCGTCAGAGAGGAGGATATGGTCCGCTTCGGAGGAAGTCCCGACAGTGATGACGTGTGGGTGTTCCACCAGGAGGA
>JBDRDQ010000282.1:0-4007 GCA_043820695.1 Gemmatimonadota bacterium
GACCGCGGCCCCCCGGGGAGGCACCCGCTTCTCACCCCCGAGCAGGTCTTTCGAGACCAGCCGCCTTTCCAGGAGGATCCTCTGGGTTAGGGGAAGAAGCTCCGCTAGCTCCCAGAGTGTCGCGCCGGTGAGGTAGGAGGATTTCCCGACCGCCGCCCGGACCAGTTTGAGGACCGCTTCCCGGTCATTGACGCGGGACCGGGGCCCGAAGGCGTGTCCCTGGAGGTTCCTGGCCAGTCGAACCCTGGTAGACAGAACAATCTCCGATGAGGGTCCGCTGGCGTCGAGCCAACCCAGGCCGAAATCGGGGATCGATGAGAGGTCGTCCATGGCTGCTTCAGGAAGCCGGCTCGAGGGTTCGGATCTGGTCCCGAAGCTCCGCAGCCCGCTCGAAGTCTTCCGTGTCGATGGCTCGTTCCAGCTTCCTCCTCAAGGCTTCCAGACGCTTCCCCTTTTCGGAGGCGCTGGGATCAGGGGGGAGATAGACCTTTCCTACATGCTGCGTTCCTCCGTGGATCCGCCGAAGGAGGCCCCGGAGGTACGCTTCGAAGGTGGGGTAACATTGTGGACAGCCGAGCCGGCCCATCTCTCTGAAATCAGCGGTGGAGAGGCCACAGAAGGGGCAGATCAGCTCCTCCCGGAGGCCACCTGGGGGAAACTCGTCACCCCCCATCTTTGCAAGGAAATCGGCCAGAAGGATGTTCGGAAACGGGACGTTGGGTTGAAGCCCCTTCTCAGCGGCGCACCGCTGGCAGAGGTGGGAGGTTTTGGTCTCGTTGTTCACAACCTGGGTGAGGTGAACCACGGCTCCGGTCCCGCCGCAATGGTCGCAGACCATCGCAGGCTGGTACTGGTCAGCCAAGCTGCCCTCCTTCGGGCGCACTCCCCGGCGCGGTTTCCCTTCTCCGACCCTTCGGCGCATCGTTCTCGAGCACTCCATTCCGGAGCTCCAGCACCCGGTCCGATTGCCCGGCCAGATCCAAGTTATGGGTTACGAGGACCATGGAAGTGCCCTCTTCCGCCCTGAGCCGGAACAGGAGTTCATGCAACTCCTGGCTGGTCGAAGCGTCCAGGTTGCCGGAGGGTTCGTCCGCCAGGACCACCAGAGGGTCGTTTGCCAGGGCCCGGGCGACCGCGACTCGTTGTTGTTCTCCCCCGGACAGCTGGGTGGGCAGGTGGTCGAGCCGGTTGGACAGGCCCACTGAGGCCAGAAGGTCCCGGGCCCGGTCCTTGGCATCGCTTTCGGACGCTCCGCCAATCCGGCGAGGAAAGGCCACGTTCTCCAGCGCCGTGAAGTCCCGAAGCAGGTGGTGGAACTGGAAGACAAAGCCGATGTGTTGGTTTCGGACAGCGGCCAACGACTCCTGATCCATGTCGGAGATGTTCCTACCGCCGACCAGCACCTCCCCTGCCGTAGGGCGGTCCAATGCGCCAAGTAGATGGAGCAGGGTGGATTTCCCTACACCACTGGCACCGATGACTGCCACCACTTCCCCGGGTTCCATTCGTAACTCTACCCCCTGCAAAATCCGGAGTTCACTCCCGTCCCCGGAAAGGAAGTGCTTGCAGAGGCCACGCGCCTCCAGGGGGGAGGGGGCGGCCGGGCCGGTGTCACCGAAAAACCGTTGGGTGGGGCTACTCATGGCGAATGGCCTCCACGGGCTCCAGGCGGGATGCTTGGAGGGCCGGATAGATGGTGGCGGCGAAGGCCACCGCCACGCTGGCCAGGAATATCAGCACGACGTCGGTCATGTGGAGAGCAACAGGGAGGCGGTCTACGAAGTACACATCTGCCGGGATATGAATGATCTCGTAGGTGTCCAGGACCCAGGAGAGGATGCACCCAAGCGCGGTCCCCACCGAGGTGCCGATCACGCCGATCCAAACGCCCTGGAGCATGAAGACACGAAGAATCCGGGTGTTCGTCATCCCCATGGATTTGAGGATTCCGATCTCCCGGGTTCTGTCCACCACCACCATGACCAGGGTGCTCACGATGTTGAAGGATGCTACGACGACAATAAGGAAGAGGATCACCCACATGGCCAGCTTTTCCAACGCCAGGGCCGAGAAGAGGGCGCTGTTGGTTACAGCCCAGCTCTGGGGGTTGTAGGGGAATCCGAGGACTTCCTGCAGATCGTCAGCCAGGGCTGTGGCAGCCCAGGCGTTCGTTGCCCGGACCCCTATCCCCGAAATCTCGTCCGAGTCCAGGGTGCCCATCAGCTCCTGAACGTCCTTCAGGTGGGCATAAAGGTTGGCAATGTCGTAGTCGTAGAGGCCCGTGGTGAAGGTCCCTGTCACCTCGAACTGTCGCATGCTGGGGATAAACCCCCCGAACGGATCCCGTTGGACGTTCTCGATGGACATCACCAGGAGGGTGTCGCCGGGGTAGATGAACATCCGTTCGGCCAAGCCGGACCCCACCAAAAGGGGTGGAAGCCCCGAATCGGTCTTCCCCAACGGGAGGGCTCCCGACCGGATCTTCTCCTCGATGCCTGTGGCTGCGTCGCCCAGGGATTCGACATCAATGCCATAAAGATCGGCCGCGTTGCCATAGTCCTCCTGTGCCAGTACGAGGACGACCTTGGTGAGGGCGAAGGGAGTGGCCGACACGACTCCCTCAACGCCCCGAATCGAATCCAGGACCGGGCGCCAGTTTCCCATGCGAAGGGAGCCGCCGGAGTATTCCAGCACCAGAACGTGGGGGTTGGCGTCCAGGATCTTGTCCTGGAAGTCCTCCTTGGCGCCCGACATGACGGCGATAACCACGATCAGGGCCGTTACCCCGACTGTGACGCCACCCAGCGAGACCCAGGTGATGAAGGAGAGAAAACGCCCGCCCCGGCGGGGGGCGAGGTAACGGCGGGCAACGTCCCAAGCGAGCTTCATGTAGCGCCTTCCGGGCTCGTAGGCCCTATTCCTCGGTTCGGAGGACCGGGAAAAGAATCACGTCCCGGATGGAGGCCTGATCGGTGAGGAGCATGGCAAGGCGGTCCAGCCCCATCCCCACTCCGCCCGTTGGTGGCAGACCGTACTCCAGGGCCCGGATGTAGTCTTCATCTAGCTGTTGGGCCTCATCATCCCCCCGGGATCTAAGGCCGGACTGTTCTTCGAACCGGCTTCTCTGTTCGATGGGATCGTTCAGCTCGGAGAAGGCGTTGGCCACCTCCTGCCCGGCCACGAAAAGCTCGAACCGTTCGGTGAGGTTGGCATCGTCCCGGTGGGGTTTGGCCAATGGACTCAGCTCCCGGGGATAATCCAGCACAAAGGTCGGTTGCTGGAAGTCCCCCTGGACCAGAGCCTCGAACAGCTTGTCCAGGAGCTTCCCCCGGCCGGCGCCCACCAACTCCGGTAGTTTCAGCTGGTAGGCTCGATCCCTCAGCTCCTCCTCCTCGAGCTCCATGGGGTTCGTACCCAAGGCCCCTTCCAACGCTTCCAGCAGACGGATGCGCCGGAACGGAGGTTCGAAGCTGATTTTCGTTCCCTGATAGCTCAGTGTCCGCTTGTTCACCACACGATCCGCCACATGGACCATGAGCCGCTCCACCATGTCCATCATGTCGTGGTAGTCGGCGAAGGCCTGATAGAACTCCAGCATGGTGAATTCGGGGTTGTGAAAGCGGGAAAGGCCCTCGTTCCTGAAGTCCTTCGCGATTTCATAGACCCGGTCGAGTCCCCCGACGATGAGCCGCTTCAGGTACAACTCGTCGGCGATCCTGAGGTACATCCTCTGATCGAGGGCGTTGTGTTTGGTGATGAACGGTCGGGCCGTCGCCCCGCCGTAGAGCGGCTGGAGGGCAGGAGTCTCGACCTCCAGGAACCCTTCCCCATCCATAAACTCCCGAATGGCGGTCACCATCCGGCTTCGGGTGCGAAACACCTCCCGGACCTCAGGGTGCACGGCCAGATCGGCATAACGCTGCCGGTAGCGGGACTCGATGTCGGCGAACCCGCCGTGACTTGTCCGCTCACCCGTTTCCGGGTCTTCCTCGGTCTTGCCGAGGGGG
>JBDRDQ010000283.1:0-8985 GCA_043820695.1 Gemmatimonadota bacterium
TCCGCCGAAGGGCCCATGCCCCAGACTCGTTTTGTACTTCGGAAAGCTCTTCTGCTGGGGCTCCTCCCGATTGTGGTCATCAACAAAGTCGACCGACCCGACGCCAGGTTGGCCGAGGTCCATGACGAGGTTCTGGAGCTCTTGATGGAGTTGGACGCTGACAATGCCCAGCTGGATGCCTCCTTTGTCTACGCATCGGGTCGGGAAGGCTGGGCCACCACAGAGCTGGAGGAGGCTCTCGAGTGGTCCATGGCGAGTTCTGAGAGGAAATCATCGATTGGGGTCTGGGAGAGAGCCCGAAACCTCACGCCCCTCTTTCAGACCATCCTGGGGAAGCTGAATCCACCTTCCGGGGACCCCACGGGACCATTCCAGATGCTGGTGTCCACCTTGGACTTCTCCCCCTATATCGGCCGCATCGCCATCGGTCGGGTCGAACGGGGCAGGGTTCGAGTGGGCGACAGGGTGGCCGTCCTCCCCCTGGGTTCTCCGGGCCCGGTCGACGAGGCCGAGGTCGGAATGAGCAGGGTCATGAAACTCTATGAGTTCACCGGGCTTCAGCGTCTGGATCTGGAGGAAGCCCGGGCCGGAGACATTGTCGCCCTGGCCGGGGTCGAGGGTGTCGAAATCGGAACCACCCTCACCGATCCCGAGTTCCGGGAGCGGCTCAGGGGCATCGCTGTGGAGGAGCCAACCCTCTCGGTGGACTTCTCCGTGAACGACTCTCCGTTTTCCGGTAGGTCAGGGAAGTTCGTGACCAGCCGACAGGTGAGGGACAGACTCTTCAGGGAGCTCGAGAGAAACCTGGCTCTGCGGGTCGAAGAGACGGATTCCCCCGACACTTTCACGGTCTCCGGGCGGGGAGAGTTGCACCTGACCATCCTCATGGAAACCATGCGCCGGGAAGGCTACGAGTTCCAGGTCTCGAGACCCAGGGTCATCGCCAAGAAGGCCGAAGACGGTTCCCGCCTGGAGCCCTATGAGGAGGTGGTCATCGAGGTGCCCGAGGGGATGGTTGGAGTGGTGATGGAAAAGATGGGAGGCCGAGGGGGATCGGTAGAAGAAATGCTCCCCACGGATCGGGGAATCACCCGCTTGAGGTTCCGCATCGCCACTCGCGGCCTCTTCGGTTACCGCTCCGAATTCCTCACCGACACCCGGGGAGACGGAGTCCTGCACCATCGCTTCCTCGAATACGGGCCGTGGGTGGGAATGATTACCGGTCGGAAGCGTGGGGTATTGGTTTCCGACCGGGAAGGGGTGGCCGTGGGTTTTGCCCTTTTCCACCTTCAGGAACGAGCCACCATGTTCGTGACACCGGGGGTGCCGGTCTACGGTGGGATGATCACCGGGGAGCACGTTCGGCCTGGAGATATGGACGTGAACGTCTGTAAGGAGAAGAAGGCGTCCAACATCCGGACCACTGCTACCGACGAGAACATCCGGTTGGAGCCTGCACGAAAGCTCACTCTCGAGCTGGCCATGGAGTTCATTGAAGAGGATGAGCTCATCGAAGTCACCCCCGACGCATTACGCCTTCGAAAGCGTGAAATGGACGTGAACAAGCGGAGGAAGGCCGCCCGGGCGGGGGCATGAGAGATCGATACCAGAAAGCTAGTATCCTGTCATGCATCAAGAGTCGGATAAAGGCGCTTCAACTTGATTCTGGCGTCGTCGTTGGTGAACTACCAGTCGATGTGGAAACCGGCGTTATCCCTTCGGTTCTGCCATGAGGTGCTAAGGAGCTACCAGGCCTCGCCGGAGGGGCGCCCGCCAGCACCCCCGAATCCCTCTCTCTCCCGGCCGAACCCCTCCTTCCCCCATGCCTTCACGGTCCCATAGGGTCGTTCTTTTCCCTATCCTTACTACTTGGAGAACGAAGGGCATCAGGCCTATTTTGGGGACCTTGTGGATGCCATGGACGAAGCCGGAGTGGACGCTCTCATCTACTCGACCTGCCTGAACCGACCCGCTCACATCGATCGGGGCAGGGAGGAGTATCGGGGGGACAACAGTCAACTTGTGGCTCCGGCCAAGGGAGGCACCATCGGCGCCCACCGGAGGGGTTTCTGGAGCTCTCCCGGGAAGAGGAGGGAGGGTAGGGACCATCGCGGCCACCTGGCAGAGCTGCGCCTCCCGCGCTACCTGACCATCCTCTGAGCTCTCAGTCCGCGACGGACCACTCAGGGGTTGTTGCCCCGCCGCAGCAGGTATGCGCGGAGGTTACGAAGATCTCCGCCTGAGAGTTCGGGCCAGGGTCGGCCCTCCGCGAGAATGGCCCCTCTCATCACAGGCGCATGGTTCCACATCGCAGCGACGAATGCTGCGGGAGAAGAAGCCACGGTGGACCCGACCAGATCCGGCCCCCCGATGGGGATCTGACCTTCCTGAAGCCCAGCTGGGGAATGGCACGCGTTGCACGACCTGTTCCCAAATACCTCCTCCCCGAGATTGGCGTCCCCGGGTCGATCGAAGAAAGAAAGGAAATAGAGGAAAGCGACAAGATCGGCGAGTTCGCTGTTTTCGAATCTCGGCCAATCGACGCCGCGAGCCCGCATCGCATCGTTCATGGCGAATGAGTGGTTCCACATGGTTCCCGCGATAGCCTCAGCGGAGCGGCGTAGCTGAAACCGTGACAGATCCGGTCCTTCGCCCCCACCCGTGGCACTGGTGCCGTGACAGGTGGAGCACCCTTTGGAAGCGAAGACGCGACGCCCCTCGTTCGGGTTCCCCGGCGTCAGTAGGAGACGGTCCTGGAGCCCCGGGCCGGCCTGCTGCCGAATGTAGGCACTGAGGTTTGTCAGGTCCCTTTCACCGAAGGTCGGTGGCGTGAGCCCCAACTGGCTCATACTCGCCAACATCACCGGACCATGGTTCCAGATCTCTTGAGCTACGTACAGGGGAGAGGCGAAAACGCTCAAACGGGCGAGATCAGGTCCCGACCTCCGGTCGCCTCCTCCTATCACATGACAGGAACCGCAGCCACCACTCCCGCCGAATACTCTCTTCCCCTCTTGGGGATCTCCCGGTTGCCCCAGATAGTCCACGAAATAGAGGAACGACAGGAGGCTAGTGACCTCGGCCTCGCTCAAGAGAGGCCATTCCTGCTGGGTGACCTCGAAGGTGACGCTCATCCCGGGTACATGATTCCATAGGCCTGCCCCGAGATCGAGAAAGGTCCCGTCGAAGAGGCTATCGGACAAATCCGGTCCGATATTGGAGCCGGCATCGCCTATGGAATGGCACTGAACACACCCTTTTGCCTCGAAGAGCCGTAGTCCCTGGAGGGGATTATCGGGGATGCGTACCTCTTGGGCAGACTGCCAGGCTAGGGCCGCTACCGGGATCAATACCAGAAGAATGCCCGACCAGACTTTCATGACTACGTCTCCTCCACGTCACCGTCACTGCCGCCCAAAGGATCTCGGCCGCGCCGTAGACCCACGAACACATAGGTAAGGACCGACGCCCCAAGCAGGAAGACGGGGATTGCCAGCATAGAGATGGCGAGGGATCCAGATGGGATATCGTTCAGTTCCCGGGATAACCGCAGGAGGTGGAGAATCCAGAAGCTGATGCTCAACACGAACATCCAAATCATCGTCACCGATGCCAGCTGAAGGGGAAAAACCAAATTGGGCGTCATCCTCGGTTTCATGATGTCACCTCGCTCGAACGGCTGCAGGTTCATCGGGCAGATATGTCTTCAGCCGCTCGGAAGTCTCCTTCACTGATTGCTCTCGCCCCTCCTGGATCTCCCAGACCGAAATCAGCGGGAAGAAGCGGGCGAACAGCACAAAGCCGAGGATGAAGGTCGCTATCGCCCCAGCGAACATTCCCCACTCTACGATACTGGGGATGTAGAAGCCCGTGGGGTAAGGGAGTCGCGGATTGGCTAGGGACGGGACAACGATGTTCAGGCGTTCCAGCCACATGCCGACGACCACGGTGGAGCATGCGATGAAGATGCCGGGGATGGTCCTGAGCCTCCGGAAACTGAGAATGGTGACCGGTATGATGAAGTTGAAGGCGACCATACCCCAAAAGAAAGGTGCGTAGGCCCCTGAGATCTTGTAATTGAACACACGCATCTCAGACGGTTCGTTGCCGAAGAACCCTGTAAGGAATTCAGAAAAGGTGAAGTAAAACCAGAGCAGCGACATGACCAGCAGAAGTTTCGAGAGCTGATCAAAGTGGATTTGTTTGAGGTAAGACTCCAGGTGGAATACCCTCCGCATGACAATCATGACAAGCATCAGAGCGGCGATTCCCGAGAAGATGGCTCCTACCACGAAATAGGGACCGAAGATTGTGGAGTGCCAACCCGGTTGCACGGTCATGGCGAAGATGTAAGAAATCACGGTGTGAACGGAGACGGCAATCGGGATCACGACCACCATCATGATCGAGACGGCCCGGTTCAAAACGGCGACCTGCCGAGGCGTGCCCTCCCACCCCCACGAAAGGAACTTAAAAAACCAGTGCGGCCAAACCCCGCGATCCCGGAGCAAGGCAATGTCCGGTATCATTGGGATGAACAAGTAGACGGTCGATGCCATGAAGTAGGCAGAGATCGCGGTCACATCCCAAAGGAGCGGCGATTGCAGGCGCCCAGCAGTGAAGATGTTCAGCAATCGCTCGGGCCGGCCCATGTCCAACAGAGGGTGGAATCCGCCGATGGCAAGTACGATTACCGTAATGACTTCCGCCATCCGGGTGATGGGTCTTCTCCATTCGGCGTTGGAAAGCCTGAGTATCGCCGAAATCAGGGTACCAGCATGGCTGATACCAATGAAGAAAACGAAGTTGACGATATAGAAGCCCCAGGCCACCGGCTGGTTGAGGCCCGTGACCCCCAGTCCGTATAGAATCTGACGGCTGAAGAGCACCCAACCGGCCAGGAGAACCAGGGTCAGAAGGGTGAACGCGACACGGAAGCCGGCTCCGCCCTCCTCAATGGGCCGGATGAGGTCATAGTCCTGGAATCCGGCTCTCTCGGTGGTCACCACGTCCATCTTCATTCCCGCTCCGAGAGGTAGAATACCTTGGGTTCAGTGCCGAGATCTTCTGCCAGGCGGAAAGCCCGGGCGCTTCCCGCCAGACGACTCACGCGGCTATCAGGATCGTCCAAATCGCCAAAGACTATGGCCCGTGCCGGGCAGCTCTCTGCGCAGGCTGTGGTGACGTCTCCCTCCCTCAGGTCCCGCCCCGCCGCACGTGTCTCATCGCGAGCCGTCAGTATGCGGTGGTGGCAGAACGTACACTTCTCGACGACTCCCTTTGGGCGACGGGACACGTCCGGATTCGCCCTCTTCTGCGTGTCGCCGAGCCATTCGGGCTCGTACCAGTTGAATACCTTCGCACCGTAGGGACATGCGGCCAGGCAGTATCGACAACCGATGCAGCGCGAATAGACCTGCCCGACGATTCCTTCCTCCCCTAGGTAGGTCGCATGGACCGGGCACACGCGAACGCAGGGAGGGTTGTCACACTGAAAGCACGGGTGGGGGAGGAAGCGCACGGAGACTCCGGTGGGACCATCCGAAGTCTCGCGCAGCATCCGGATCCAGTGGAACGCACGATCTCGCTCCGTTTCTTCCTCTCCTACAGCCACCAGATTGTTCTCCTGGTGACAAGCCGCGATACAGGCACCGCATCCGGTACAACGATCCAGGTCGATGACCATTCCCCACCGGCTCACGATTCACGTCCTACATGAGTGGGGGCCGGTTCGCCGTGTGGCCGACGGCGAACGAGGCGCAGCCGTCCCCGGGCGCCATTCAAGGCGAGGGCGCCCGTAAGTGGGTCGCGGATCGGCGTGAGGAGCTCGATTGGATTGGAGCCGACGTCCCCGGCGGGGCCGATCCGGCTTCGGTGTCCGAGTCCGATGGGGATGTGGACGACTCCCAGCATCCCACCAGGTTGAAGGCGCAAAACGACTCGGGAGGAAGTAGCTTCGGTTTCGAATTCGACGATATCGCCATCGCCTAGCCCAAGCTCTCCTGCGGTCTCAGGGGAGATCTCCCCCCAGGTCTCCCAGCCGGAGTATTGGGTGTGCCCGAACATCTCCAGGAGCATCGCGGAGGCTACTCCCAAGCTGCCGCGGGAGGTAATCGGTCGGAAGGTCACAAGCCGGAGGTCCCCATCTCCGGTTTCCATCGGCGCCTCATGGTGGGGGAAACAGACCTCATCCGTCTGTGCCCTGATTTGAAGAGCGTCAATTCCACCCTGCAGGGCCCCTTCTGCCCCGGAACCTGACCCGGCATCGCCCCCTCCAACGAGGGCGCTCAGGTCGCGTTCCAAGGTCTGCGACCAGAACTCGAATTTTCCAGAAGGCGTGCGGAAGATCTGGGACCAGGCCGCGTTGCGGACCGCGGGATTCCACCAACCTCCGTGACGCACCAGATCGCTCCAGAGGGCCTCAAAATCCATGTCTTCCGTGAACCGCCATCCGCGATCTTCAAGGAACCCGACCCAAGCCTCCTCCAGGGAGCCTTTGAACACAGATCCCTGGCCCGCCACAGTCAACCCTTCCAACCGGTATCGAATGAAGGCCTCATAGCTGGGCCAATATGAGAAGGCTGATGAGGCGGGATCGGACCGCCGACCCAACTCGAGCAGGACCTCACCGGGGTGGCGGGTATCGAAGAGCGGGTCTACGACGGGGCTTCCGATCCCGAGGATTCCGAAGGGAACCGTGGCCGGCGTGGTCGCGCATTGCCACGTTTCGAGGAATACTGGCGTGGGCATCACGAAATCGGCTTGTTCGGCCGTCTCGTCCAGGAATGGCGTGAACACGACCACGGTGGGAATCCGGCTCAGCGCTTCGCGAAAACGTTCCCCCATGGGGCTCTCGAACACGGGGTTCCAACCCACGACAAAGAGCAGCTCGATCGGATGGGTTCCGTCGATGACCCCAGCGGCCAGGGCTTCTATGGGGTCGGACCTCCCAAGCAGCGCCTCAACTCCTTCCGGGAAAAGGGACGGCCCGGGAGTGGGCCCCGCTCCAACAGAAAGAGAAGGCAAAGGGGTGAGAGGAATCTGAGGGGGCAGCACGACGCCCCCCGGACGGTTGAACGCCCCGCTCAGTGCGTTGAGCGCATGGACGGCCATGGCATTCCACGTTGCATTCGATTCATTGACGGCCTCTCCCCCAATCATGGCGAGAGGCGAACTTGCCTCACCGAATCGTCGGGCAACTTCGATGATCTGTAAGGCGTCACAGCCGCAGATTTGAGCAGCCCGGTCAGGGTAGTAGCGTTCAGACAGCTGTCTGCGAAATCCCATCCGTCGCACACCTCGATCATCGGGGGGATCCTCGAAACCGAAAGTGTGATCGGCGACGAATTGACCGTCATATCTACCTTCCCGCACCAGAACCTGCGCCACACCCAGGGCGAAGGCCCCATGAGTCCCCGGCCGGACGGCGACGCGGAGGCGAGCTTTGGAAGCGCTTGGTGAAAGGCGGGTCCCTACATGAATCAGATCGGCCTGTTCTCCATCCTGGCGAAAGCCGATCATGGCGGAAACAGCGTGGATGGGGTTTGGTCCCTCCTCATAGAGATCCTGGCCGAACGACAGGACCAGGTCGGCCCGTCCGAGATCGAATCCGGGGGCCTGATCCAACCCTTGAGTCAGTCGATAGGCGAGTGCGGTCGGATCCATGGGCCGCGAATAGTTTGGGGAACCGAGAGCCGCCATGAAATATCGAAAGAGGTCATCCAGGATTTGCCCCGGCTCCGCATTCAGGAAGGCAATCCGAGAGTTCCCTCCGGTTGCCCGGAGCGACGTGATCTGATCTGCTATGGTGGTAAGTGCCTCATCCCAGGTTGTGGGGAGGAGGCTTCCATCGTCGTTTCGTCGGAGCGGCCCCTGGATTCGATTTGGGGCATAGAGCACATCCAATCCCGTCTGGCCCACCGGGCAGAGTCCTCCACGGTTCAAGGGATGTTGGGGGTTCCCTTTCAGCCCCACGGGCAACCCGTCGACCAGCCTGACCGTTAGTCCGCAACCGCCTTCGCAGAGTCCACAGACGGTCTGCACCACGCTCTCGAGACCGGGTCCCCGGAGTGCAAGATCCACCAGCCGATCAGGCACAACCCAGAGCCCATCACATCCCGACATTCCAGCAGAACCGGCAGCAAGACCCAACATCCTGAGAAACTCACGCCTGGGAATTATCATCGTGGGTCACCTGTGACAGGAAATGCAGTCGCGGGAGGCTTCCACGCTCTGATGACATTCCACACATCGATCCATCGTGATTTTCACCATCGGGCTCGTTACCGGAGTCACCCTCTGGCCGATGGCGCCATGACAGATTTCGCAGGCGATCTCGGCTACCGAGGTGTGTCGGCGGTGCGAAAAGTAGACGTGCTCGGGGACCCAGTAGACTTTGCGCCACGGGATCGATTGCCCGGACTGGATATATTCAACCAAAAGGGCCTCTTCCGGCGATTCCGTGAGAGGCGCAGTGTGGCACATCCGACAGACTTCGATGTTCGGAATCGTAGCTCTGGTTCCCGTCTCGGCGTAAAGGTGGCAGGTAGTGCACGGGAGCCCCATATCCTCAACATGTTTGCTATGGTTGAAGGCAATGGGCTGATTGAAGGATCCTCGTGATCTGAGGAGAAGACTCCCCGCGACGACCAACACCACGGCTGACCCGGCCGCGACCGCGAGGCCGACGGCCCTCATGGGCGGTCTCCCCGACCGCGGGAAATCTTCTGATCCGCCGCGGGGCAGGCGGGATATCCCAAGCTACTTCCCGTGTTCATACTTGAGCTGAAAGTGCTCATGAGTGCCCCGCTGGACGCGCTCTGCGAACTCGAACTGGTATTCCATCCCGACGAACGGGCTGGAGGCATTGTGGCAGGTCTGGCAGACGGCCTCAGTCGGCGGATAAACCAACCCGGCATCTTGAGCCTCGGAGGTTTGAAAGGTAGGATCTTCGGGATTCATCACACTGTTCGCATAGGTGCCTCC
>JBDRDQ010000284.1:0-4086 GCA_043820695.1 Gemmatimonadota bacterium
CCCGGGTTCATCAACCTCATGAGCTGGGCCACCGAGACCATGATCCAGGATGGCCGGGCCATGAGCGACATCCTTCAGGGTGTGACGTTGGAGGTCATGGGGGAGGGGACTTCCATGGGGCCCATTCCTGACTCTCTCAAAGAATGGGCGCAAAGCCAGCAGGGAGACATCAAGTACGACATCGAGTGGACTACCCTGGGGGAATATCTGGAGTACCTGGTCGACCGGGGTGTGTCTCCGAACGTGGCCTCCTTCATGGGTGCCGCCACGGCCCGGATCAACGTCCTGGGATTCGAAGCTCGGGCTCCCTCAGCGGACGAGTTGGTCCGCATGCAGGAGCTGGTTCGGCATGCCATGCAGGAGGGGGCCCTGGGTTTGGCCTCGGCCCTGATCTATGCACCGGGCGCGTACGCTCAGACTCCGGAGCTCATCGCCTTGGCGAAAGCGGCCGGGGAGTTTGACGGGATCTACATCTCCCATCTCCGGAGCGAAGGAAACCAGATTCTGGAGGCCTTCGAGGAGTTCATGGCCATCGCCCGGGAGGCGGATGTCCCTGCGGAGATCTATCATCTGAAGGCCGCGGGGGAAAAGAACTGGCCTAAGATGGACGAGGTGATACGGCGGGTGGAGGAGGTCCGTGCCCAGGGCCATCGGATCACAGCCGATATGTACACCTACACGGCCGGCGCAACGGGGTTGGACGCGGCCATGCCTCCTTGGGCTCAGGAGGGTGGCCCCGAAGCCTGGTATGCACGCCTCCGTGACCCGGAGCTGCGCCCTCGCATCGCCCGGGAGATGGTTACCCCCACCGATGAGTGGGAGAACCTGATGCTGGCCGCCGGGGGGCCGGAAAACGTCCTCCTGGTGGAGTTCAAGCAGGACTCCCTGAAATTCCTCACGGGGAAGACCCTGGCCGAAGTCTCGGAGTTGAGGGGCACGGCGCCCGAGATCACCGCGATGGATTTGGTGGGCCTGGACGAGAGTCGGGTGGGGACGGTGTATTTCATCATGTCCGAGGAGAACGTCAGGAAGAAGATCGCGCTCCCATGGGTCAGCTTCTGTTCCGATGCCGGGGCCCCGGCTGCCGAAGGGGTTTTTCTCCGATCCAACCCCCATCCCCGGGCCTACGGCTCCTTCGCCCGACTGCTGGGGAAATATGTCCGAGAGGAGCAGGTGATTCCTCTCGGGGAAGCCATCCGGCGCCTGACGGCACTTCCGGCAGAGAACCTGGGTATTCGCCAAAGGGGTCGCTTGGAGCCGGGATACTTCGCCGACGTGGTGGTTCTCGATCCTGCCACCGTCCGGGATAACGCAACCTTCCAGGAGCCCCATCAATACGCCACGGGGGTGATTCATGTTTTCGTGAATGGCACCCAGGTCGTGAAGGACGGGGAGCACACCGGAGCCAAGCCGGGGAGGGTCGTCCGGGGGCCCGGGTGGACAGGTTGGGGCGACCGGCTCTGAGGCATCAGGCTACCCAGACCGTCTTGATATTCACGAACTCCAAAATGCCGAAGGGGGAAAGCTCCCTCCCGTAGCCGCTCTCCTTCACTCCTCCGAAGGGAAGGCGGGGGTCGGAGCGTACGAATGCGTTCACGAAACAGGCACCGGCGTCCAACTCTTCCCGGGCAAGGCGAGTGCCCCTCTCCAAGTCTCTGGTGAAGACCGCGGCTCCCAGACCAAAGCAGGAGTCGTTGGCCACTCTAATAGCCTCCTCCTCGTCCGCCACCGGAATCACCGAAGCCACGGGCCCGAAGAGTTCTTCCGAGTAGGCGGGCATTCCAGGCCCGACATCGGTCAGGACCGTAGGCGGATAAAAAGCCCCGGGGCCCTCAGGAACCTCTCCCCCCAGAACACACCGGGCACCGGCGGCAATGGTCCGCGTCACCTGGTCGTGGAGTTCGTCCCTGAGGTCGCGGCGGGCCTGGGGTCCCACCACCGTGTCCGGTTCCATTGGATCCCCCATTTTCGCCGCAGACATGGCGGCAACGAACCGTTCCTCGAACTCTTTCCGGACATTCTCCACCACGATGAAACGTTTTGCGGCGATGCAGCTTTGCCCCGAGTTGACGAGGCGGGCCGCGGCGCATATGGCAGCCGCCGATTCCAGCTCCGCATCCTCCAGGATCACATAAGGGTCACTCCCGCCAAGCTCCAGCACGGTCTTCTTCAGCATCTCGCCGGCCTTGGATGCCACGGCCTTCCCGGCCGGAGTACTCCCGGTCAGGGTCACGGCCCGGACCAAGGGGTTTTCGATTACTCCGTCCACCCGACTTCCGGGAATGAGGAGGGTTCGGAAGAGCCCCTCCGGGAAACCGGCCCCCCGGAAGACCTCCTCTATGGCCAGCGCACACCCCGGAACGTTGGAGGCATGCTTGAGCAGGCCGGCGTTCCCGGCCATGAGATTGGGGGCTGCGAAGCGGAAAACCTGCCAGAACGGGAAATTCCAGGGCATCACCGCCAGGACCACGCCCAGGGGTTGGAAGGTGACAAAGCTCCGGGACCCCCCTGCCTCCACCTCCTGATCGGTGAGCATTTCCGGGGCGTTCTCAGCGTAGTACTCACAAACCCAGGCACACTTCTCGGCCTCGGCAACACCGCCGCTCACGGGCTTTCCCATCTCGAGGGTCATCAGCCCTCCGAACTCCCGGGCCCTCTCCCTGAGAATGGACGCAGCGCTCGCCATAAGCTCGGATCTATGGCTGAAGGGTGTCCTTTTCCATTCGAGATGCATCCGGTGGGCCATCCCGATCGCCTCATCAACCTCTGAAGGCGAGGTCTCCGGATACACGGCAATGGCCTGTCCGGTAGTTGGGTTCAAGCTGATCAAAGCCATGGGTCCGTCTCCAATCCGGTCGGGAATGCAGGGAGAAACCATTATGGAAGCTATACCTGGCACCCACTCCCGGCGACCCCGAACTGAGGGTCTCTTTCAGCTCCTGCACCCCCTGCATGAGACTATCCATCCTGATAGATTTAGCGGGTCCGATGTTAAGAATCGGAATTATTCAAGATAGGTGCTTCCAGACACTATAGGTGCTTCCAGACACTGATTTCATCAAAACGACGATGGAGGAAATCCATGGATCTTGCCGCGAATGTTCAGAGCCCGACCGTCACCAGCCTTCCCCGCATCGGGGACCCCGCCCCTCAGTTCACTGCCGATACCACCTTCGGCACTCTCCAGCTGGAGGACTTCAAGGGCTCCTGGCTCATTCTCTTCTCCCATCCGGCTGATTTCACCCCTGTCTGCACGACCGAGTTCATTGCCTTCGCGGAAATCCACCCCCAACTGAGAGAACTGAATTGCGAGCTCATGGGGTTGAGCGTGGACAGCGTCTACTCCCATATCGCCTGGGTCAGGAACGTGAAGGAAAAGATGGGCGTGGAGATCACCTTCCCGGTCATCGCCGATCTCAACAAAGAGGTCGCTACCCTCTACGGGATGATGAACCCAGGTGAGAGCAAAACGGAGACCTCACGGGCCGTCTTCATCATTGACGATAAGCAAGTCGTGCGGGCCATCATCTACTACCCCCTCACCACCGGCCGAAACATGCAGGAGATCCTGAGGGTGGTGAAGGCCCTCCAGACGACGGACGAGCACGGCGTGGCCACCCCTGCCAACTGGGAGCCGGGCCAACAAGTCATCATGCCGCCCCCGAAGTCTGCGGAAGCCGCCGAGCAGCGGGTGGCGGAAGAGGGGATGGAGTGCAAGGATTGGTACTTCTGCAAGAAGGATCTCTAGGAGAGAGTCATGGCTTGCATCGATGCAAAGGGAACGCTCACGCCCATGGGACTCCTCCTCCTGAAAGGACTCGCCGAGCAGCCGATGCCTCCGGAGGACATCGCGAAGTCTCTGGGCGAGCCCCTCTTTCGTGTTCGTGGTAGCCTGAGGGAGCTGGCAGAGGCTGAATTGATCGAAGAAGAGGGCGGCCTCTACCGCCTCACTGAGGCTGGGGAGAGTAAACTCTAGAAGCGGGTTCGGGGTTTTTCCGAGGACCAATGACGTGAAAAAAGAGCCGGGGGGGCGGAAGATTCGCCCCCCCGGTGTGGGCTTGGTCGGCCGCCGGATTCAGGCCGGGG
>JBDRDQ010000285.1:0-28243 GCA_043820695.1 Gemmatimonadota bacterium
ACAGCATCACGTCATACTTCCGAGCCCAGTAATAAACCACGCGGACGCCGCCACGTTTTCCCCTACCGGCTCCTTCCCACCTGATCTTCCGTAAACCTCCAGTGCCCCGGATCAGGTCTCCAGCGTCGGGCTCGGCAACCAGCCGGAGTTGCAGAAGTCGGTATAACTCCCGGTCAAGGAGATTTTGAACCTGCCTGGTGAAGATCGAGGTTTCTTTGATTACAATGTCAGAGGATACGCCAATGGCGGCCATACGTCACCGGCGTATAGGAAAGCGAACTTCAAGATGATTGTGTGGCTGGACCGGGCTCTGGCTGATGCCCGACGCCGGCTTGAGGAGAGTACGGCCTCGAAAAAGATGATACTCGAGTGGAGTTCTATCGGCTTCTCTACGATGTAGTGTCATAAGCTTGGCGGCTGGGGGGCTATGGTTCCAGGCATTCACTCTTACGCGAGATTGCTTAGGACGAGGGAGGCCTGAAGTTTGTGCAGTATCCACGCTGGAACCATGTTGGTCCGAAGCGGATCGGAAACCGTCGCAGCATGAGCCGCGGAAACAGATAGGTCGTCTACCACTTTTGGGACTTCTCTGGAGGAAAGCTATGGGTGTCTTCGAGTGGGCGGAGAGAAAGTCGAATGCGCTGACCATTTGGGATATAGGCGTCCTCAAGATCTACTGTGTCCTGTTTGGCATTGTCGTGGGAGCCTATCTCTCACTTTTTGTAAGGGAGCATGTTTGGTGGTTTGTCGCACCCGTGCTCATTCTCGGAGGGGGCCTCGGCTACAGGTGGTTTACTGCAGAGCCGCGCTGAGCAGACCAGCCGAGGCGTGCCCGATCGGGCTGTCACTCTGACGCGGGAGTGCAGGGAAAGCTGACACGCCCACGGGTAGGGTCGTGGATTCAGCTTCGGAGAAGGGAGTCGGCAGAATGCGACGATTGTGGTTTCTGCTGGTTTTGGTCGTCCCGATGACCGACTGTGTCTCTGTCGGCGGCCGCTTTCTCCTGAAAGCCCTGGACGCACGACTTCCAGGATTCCTATACTCCGATATCCTATCGAATCCCCCTAACCAATGGTCACCATGGGCGTACGACTTCATTCGGTATTCACTGGCTCCGGGAGTTGTCTCCCCACCCGGAGGGTTGAGAACCAGGAGTTCGTCGGGAACGAGTTTTTCCTGGATTATGGGAAGCCCCTCGACCCAACCGACAACCCCCGCGTTGTTGCAAAACTCGAGGACATCACCGCGATTGCGGAGCGGCGTTACGCTACCGATGACATGGTAGCATCGGATCTAGGTGCCGACGCAGCGGCCGCAGCCCTGGCGGATGCCGGCACCGATCCCGAGACCCTGGACTATATCATCGTCGCCCACAACTTCGGGGATGTTCGGACCGATCGCATGCGCATTGATCTGTGCCCCACTCTGGCCGCCAGGGTCAAGGAGAAGTTGCGAATCCGAAACCCGTCGTGCGTCGCCTACGACCTGCCTTTCGGCTGCCCGGGGTGGTTACAGGCGGTGATACAAGCCGATTATTTCCTTCGCTCAGGGGACGCCAAACGTGCCCTCGTCGTGGGGGCCGAAACCCTATCCAGAGTGTCGGATCCACACGACCGGGACAGTATGATCTACGCCGATGGTGCGGGTGCGGTGGTCCTGGAAGCGTGTGAAACCGAAGATCCGGTCGGGATCCTGAGCCATGCCACCCGGTCCGACACCCTGGAGCATGCCAGGCTGCTCTGGATGGGGCCGTCCTACGATCCCCAGGAGCCGGAGGATCGGCTCTTTCTGAAGATGTCTGGCCGGAAGCTGTACGAGTACGCAGTCCAGACGGTGCCGGGGGTGGTCCAAGACAGCTTGAACCGGGCTCGGCTCGATCTCACCGATGTGGCCAAGGTGTTGCTGCATCAGGCCAACGCAAAGATGGATGATGCCATCCTCAAGCGTCTATTTCGACTGTACGGGATGAGTGAGATCCCTGACCGCATCATGCCCATGACCATCTCGTGGCTGGGCAATAGTTCCGTAGCCACGTTGCCAACTTTGTTCGATTTGATGCGCCGCGGGCGTCTGGATGGCCAAGGGTTTTGTGCCGGGGAGGTGGTGGTGTTCGCGTCCGTCGGAGCGGGGATGAACATCAACTCTCTGGTCTATCGGCACCCCTAGTCTCCCTTTTCCCTGTCGCATGTTTGAGGATGGGTGTCTTCCAACGCCCGGGGGGACACCCCTCGATGCCGTGGTGTATTTACAGGGACCGGGGAAGCGCATCTGTGTCCGGAGACCCCATTTCCCGTGCCTTGGTTTCCCTCCTTGATATTGATGGACACCTCCTCCGCAGTGCCCTGACGGGCCAGTTCGGCCGATTCCTATTCTCGGGTTCCGATCCGCGAGTTTTCCAGGTCAAGGCGGAGATGATTGGGAGGGAGACAAAGGACTCATGGGGTGTCGAAGAGCCGAGCGGAGCGCAGTTGACGAGGGGACACTCCTCCGCGTTGACGGGATGACTCGGTGCCTCGTAGGCGCGGCACGGGCTGAATACGTTGACTTCAATGGGGTTCGGACCCTGCCCAACTCCGATGTGATTGTCGTAGGGGAGAAGGGCGTCATTTTTCGCAGGGTTCGTTGAGCATTCCCACCTCAAACCTCAAGTATCTTTTGGGGCCGCCTTCTCCAGAAGCTTCTTCACCTGGTGCACGGTGAGGAGATGACCTGAGGATACGACCTGGCCCTCCACAGCGAGAGCGGGCGTCATCATCACCCGACGGGCAGCGATCTCCTTGATCTCGGAGATCTTCGTGACCTGGGCTTCAAGGCCCATTTCCTGAACCGCGATCCGGACGTTCTTCTCCAGCGTTTCGCACCTGACACAGCCGGGCCCCAAGACCTCGATTGTCAGCATTACACCATTCCTCTCATGCGGCCAATACTCCGTAGATCAACCCGGTGGTGGTGGCCATGACCACCACCAGCAGAATGAAGGCGATCGTCTTCCGGGTGCCGATGACGCTTCGGATCACCAGGATGCTGGGGAGGGACAGAGCAGGGCCGGCCAGAAGAAGAGCGAGGGCAGGGCCGCTTCCCATGCCACTTCCCATGAGCCCCTGGAGAATGGGCACCTCGGTCAGGGTCGCGAAGTACATGAAGGCTCCGGCCACCGACGCGAAGAGATTCGCTCCGATGGAGTTCCCTCCCACGGCTCCAGCGATCCACTCCGACGGAACCAACCCCTCGTGATCCGGCCGGCCCAGTAGGAGTCCCGCCACCAGGATTCCCACCAACAGCAGAGGTAGAATCTGCTTGGCGAATCCCCATGAGGCGGCGAACCAGTCCCCCAGCTCTCCCTCGCTGGTACTGGTCACCAGCGATAGACCCACTGTGGCCGCGACGAAGGGGAGGGTGGGAGTGTCCGGGAACAGGATCGCCAGCAGAACCGTGGGAAGGGTAGCCAAGAGGAGACGAGGCCAACTCAGGCCGAACCATGCGACGAGGGTCAGCCCCAAACCGCCCGCCAGGACGCTGGTCACAATCCAGCGGCTGCGGTATATGGCGTACCAGAGACCTTCTTCCAGTTCGGGCCTGCCCCAGTTCGCGAAGAGCAGAATCCCGATCATGAGGGCAAAGTAAACCGCGTTCTGTCCCAGGCTCCGGCCGCTTCCCTCTTCCTCCACCGGCAGCTCCTGCCCTGCGACCCGGGCCTCCTCATCCTTTCGGAAGAGGGCGTGCATCAGGAGCCCGATGACGATGGCGAAAAGGACAGCCCCCACGGCCCTGGCCACGCCAAAGCTGAGCCCGAGAACGCTGGCCGTGAGGACGATGGCCAGGATACTGATGGCGGGGCCGGAGTAGAGGAAGGCGGAAGCCGGTCCCAGGCCCGCCCCTGAGCTATAGATCCCGGCGAAGAGGGGGAGGACCGTGCAGGAACAGACGGCCAGAGCGATCCCGGCGACCGAGGCTACTCCATAGGCCACGACCTTCGGGGCTCCGGGGCCCAGATAACGGAGCACCGCCTGCTGGTTCAGGAAGACCGAAATAGCACCCGCGATGTAGAAGGCGGGCACGAGGCAAAGAAGGACGTGTTCCCGGGCATACCATTTGGTAAGGGCGAATGCCTCGACAATGGCCCCTTCAAAGCGCGGGGTTTCGATGGGTAACCAGTAAGCTCCCAAGAACACCGCCAGGACCCACGCCAGGGGTTTCCACTCCGAGCTCCAATCGGTGGCGAGGGTGCCGTTCATGGTTCTTTCCTCATGGCCCCGCTGGCGCTTGGCCGGGTACCGCAATCTCCACTAGCCGAGGCCCCCTCCAACCTGGCCTCCCGCATCTGTACCAGGAGCGGGGCGGCCTCAGGGATAGCGCGGTTGGCCAGCAGCTTTCGGAGAGTTTCGACAACGGCGGAGAGGTCCTGAGGCGGGTTCTTCGGAAGACGGTAGTTCACGATGAGTCCCTCCCGCTCATCTTCCAGGACCCCCGCATCCCGCAAGTACCTCAAATGCCGGGAGGCTTTCGACTGGGTGATTCCGAGGATCTGCTCCACCTCACAAACACAGAGGTGATCGTGGTGAAGCACCAGCCCCATGATTGTGAGGCGGGTTTCGTCGGAGAGTGATTTGAAGATACGGCTCAGTTCCTTCATTTGGACTTCCTCAAGTAGCCTCCCCTCCCTCCCATAACCGTTCTTTCTTGGGAGGGTAACATAACTGGCTAAGCGGGTAGCCACAATTATCCAAAGGTGGCCTCCCGGGCATGTTCCCCCTACGATTCGCCGTCGACACGAAAGGTGGACTGGGCATTGGCCTGAAGCACTGAAGGAAGAGAGGGCGAAAATGGTCCGCTTCGTTGGTTCGCTTCTGGAAATGGGGAAAAAACCGGGCTGGGCTCCGGTGAGGTTCGTCGCCCTCCTGGCTGCGTTGACCCTGGCCTCCGGGGAATTCGGATGCACCGCTCCGCCAGACATGGACCTGGTGACCGACCCGGCATCCTATGTGGATCCGTTCATCGGCACCGCCAACGGGGGGAATACCTTCCCTGGAGCCGTCCTTCCTTTTGGGATGGTCCAGTTCAGCCCCGAAACCACACGTGGCGACGCTACCAGAAGGCCCGCGCCCGGGGGCTACCAGTACGATGCCACGACCGTTCGGGGCTTCAGCCTCACGCACCTTTCCGGCACCGGATGCAGGGGAGCTTCTGGGGATGTTCCCATTCTGCCCTATGCAGGCGAGGTGACATCTTCTCCCTCGGCCGACAGCCTGGACCGGATCTTCGTTTCCCGTTTCTCTCACGCGAATGAAATGGCGATCCCCGGCTACTACCAGGTCCGGTCTGGGGACGGAGTGAATACCGAAGTCACGGCCAGTCTTCGGACGGGCTCGGCGCGGTTCACCTTCCCAGCCGGTGAGCCGGCGAAGGTGCTGATCCGGGTTTCGGACTCGGAGGTAGGTAGCGGAGACGCCTATGTGGAAGTGGACTCGGGCAGGCGATCCGTGACGGGGTGGGTCTCCAGCGGGAACTTCTGCGGGTACATCGATCCCGTCATTCGCCACGATTACTACACCCTCCACTTCGTAGCAGAGTTTGATAACCCTTTCACTGAAGTGGGGAGCTGGGAGGATGAGACACTCTCTCCAGGGAGCACCTCGGCCAGGGGAGGGACTACGTACGGGGAGGACGGCTATCCGGTGGCGGGGTTGGGGTCCGGAGCGTGGGTGGGGTTCGGCGAGGGTCCGCCGGGCGGCTCCACCACGGTGAACGTGAGAGTGGGCATCTCCTACGTGAGCCTCGAGAACGCACGGGCGAACCTGGAGGCCGAGAACCCTGCGGGCACCTCCTTTGAGGCCCTCAGGAAACAGGCCTCCGACGCATGGAACGGAGAGCTTCGGCGCATCGAGATCGGAGGCGGGACGGAGGCCCAACGGACGGTGTTCTACACGGCCCTTTATCACTCTCTTCTCCACATGAACGTCTTCAGCGACGTCAACGGCGAGTACTGGGGGTTTGACGGGAATGTCCATGCCGTGGCACCGCCCCAAGGGGCCCAGCACGCCAACTTCTCGGGTTGGGACGTCTACCGATCCCAGGTGCAGTTGGTGGCTCTGTTGAATCCGGATGTGGCAAGCGACATGGCCCAATCCCTCTACAACCAGGCCAACCAGAACGGAGGTGTTTGGGACCGTTGGACCCACAACACCGGGGCGACTCACGTCATGGCGGGGGACCCATCTGCTCCCACGGTGGCGGGCATCTTGGCTTTCGGAGGTGACCGTTTCGACGTGGACGGGGCGTACGCATCCCTCCTTCGGGCCGCTACGGTCCCGACGGAGCTGGACTTGAGTGACGAGGGGTGCAGAGTCATGTGCCCCGGCCAACGCCCGTCTCTGGATCAGTGGCTGAGCCTTGGTTATCTGGCTACGGAATCCAACTCCTGGGGAGGTGCCGGGGAATCCCTTGAAGACGCAATTGCCGATTTCAGCCTGTCCCGACTCGCCCTGCGCCGGGGTGACGAGGAGGCTCATGAAGCCTTCATGGCGCGGGCCGGCAACTGGAGGAACCTCTTCAATCCTGACGCTTCGCCCGAGGGCGGTTACATTCAGAATCGGAACTCGGACCGCACTTGGCCCGCGTTCGATCCGGGCTCGAGTCGGGGGTTCGCCGAGGGAAGCAGTGCCCAGTACACATGGATGATCCCCCACGACGCTCGAGGTCTTTTCGATGCTATGGGCGGGGATGAGGTGGCGGTCCGGCGCCTGGACGAGTTCTTCCACAACGATGACGGAAGCTGGGCGTTGACCCGGCTCGGGAGTCTGAAGTCCGACGTCTCCAATGAGCCGTCGGTTGGAGCGCCCTGGATGTACCTGTTTGCCGGGCGTCCGGACAAAACCCAGTCTACGGTGCGGGAAGCCCTGAATGTGCTATGGACCGACCGGCCCCACGGCATGCCTGGGAACGACGATCTGGGCGCCATGTCGTCCTGGTATGTTTGGGCCGCCCTGGGCCTCTATCCAGGCCTTCCGGGTGGAGCCGAGCTCCTGGTGGGGAGCCCGCTCTTCCCACATGCAGTCGTTCGTCGCGCCAACGGCGTTACCCTCACCGTCAGAGCGCCGGAGGCTCGGCCACGCGCGCCCTTTGTGAACGCCCTGAGGGTGGGGGGGAATCCCTGGACGAAGACGTGGCTCCCCGAGACGTTCGTGACGGATGGGGGAGAGCTGGTGTTCGACCTTTCGGACACTCCGAACCTGTTCTGGGGTACCGGCCCGGAAGACACGCCGCCTTCGGGCACCCCCCAAAAGCTCAGCAGATAGGACCGAACCTGCCATGAAGATCAAGCTGACAAGCGTCCTCGTCTCGGACCAAGAAAAGGCGCTGGGTTTCTATACCGAGGTGCTGGGATTCGTGAAGAAGGAGGACATCCCTTTGGGGGAATTCAGGTGGCTGACCGTCGTCTCACCCGGGGGCCCGGCAGACCTCGAACTGGTTCTGGAACCGAATGCGAATCCAGCGGCCCAGGCCTACCAAGAGGCTCTTTTTGGAGCCGGGATTCCTCTCACGGCCTTCGCCTCAGAAGACATCCAGGAGGAGTACGAACGGCTGAAGAAGTCGGGGGTGGTATTTCGTTCGGAGCCGACGAAGATGGGACCGGCGACCCTTGCGATGTTCGAGGACACCTGCGGGAACCTGATACAGCTTTACCAGGTTTGAGGGGGGTGCGAGGAGCCTTCAGATTGATCACGTTCCAGTACTTCGACGGATGCCCCAATGCCCAAGCGACCTTGGAGAACCTCCTCAGCCTCAGAGAGGAGTTGGGGATTCCGGAGTCTGAGATCGAGCTGATAGAGGTTCCCGATCCGTCATTTGCGGAGCAGTTCCGGTTTCAAGGATCGCCGACGATCCTGGTGGATGGCCGGGATATCGCCACTGGGGAGAAACCCTCCGGATTCAGCTATGCATGTCGAGTCTACATTTTCGGCGAAACCCAGACCGGCGTGATCCCAAGGGACTTCATCAGGCGGAAACTGCTGGAATATTGGGATGGCTGAGGACTCTGTTCCCCGGTCCGCCTCAGGGACCTTCGGCTACTCCTCCCGCAGGCTTTCCATGGGGTCCACCCGGCTGGCAGTGAGGGCTGGGAGGAAGCTCGCCAAGACGGCTACGGCGAAGAGCACCAACGCCACCGAGCCGTAGGTGAGAGGATCGGTGGGCACGACCCCGTGGAGAAGGCTCCGGATGAATCGGGATAAGGTGAGGGCCAGGCCCAGGCCAACCACTACGCCGATGCCGACAATCCTCATCGACTGGAGGACAACCTCCCTTACCACCCGTTTCCGTTTCGCGCCCAGGGCCATGCGAATCCCGATCTCCCGGGTCCTGGCTGCCACGGACCGTGACACCACTCCGTAGATTCCCACCCCAGCCAGCAGCAGGGCAACCGCTGAAAAGATGGCGATGAGGAGCATGTTGAACCTGGGTTGGACAAGGCGTCGGTCCAGAAGAGTGTCGTAATTCCACACCGTTCCTACCTGGATATCAGGGTCTACCGCGTGGATTCGATCCGCCACGAGACGCTGAAGGGCACTGGGGTCCCCCTCGGTCCTGATCACGAAGTAGGTGAAGGGACGGGTGTACTGGGCTTGCGGCCAATACATCTCCGGATCCACGGCCGCATCCGGATCCAGGGGCGGAACGTCGGCCACCACGCCGATTACCTCCCGGACTCCGTCGTGCATCTCCATCCAGATCTCTCTGCCCAGGGGATCATCGCCGGGCCAAAGACGATTGGCCAGGGTTTCATTCACGAGGACGACCTGGGGGGAGTCCATGTTGTCTTCTTGGGTAAGAGCCCTCCCCCGAAGGAGGGGAACTCCCAGAGTCTCGAAGTAGCTGGGGCTTACGTCATACCACCTGGCCTGGTGACCCCTCCCTCCGGTTTCGGCCTCCTCCGCCGGAAAGATCTGGTCCGGCTCGAACCCACCGAATAGGGGTCCCGCGGAGGTCCTGGCCACCGACCGCACACCAGGGAGCGCCAGCAGTTGTTCGTCCAGGGCCCGGTACACGCTCAAGACCGCGTCATCCTCCTGGTAGGCTCCGGTCATCACCGAGGCAGAGACCACCAGAAGGTGTTCCCGATCGATCCCCGGGTCCCAACGGAAAAAGGCGGCGAAACTTCGAGTCAGTAGCCCCGCTCCCACCAGAAGCGCCAGAGCCAGGGCAACCTCGGAGACCACCAGTATTCCGTTCACCCCTCCCATTGGCCGTTTTCCCTTGCCGTGCCGGCCTCCCCGAAGAGCCTGCATGGGCCTGATCCGCGCCGCTGTGGTCAGGGGAGCAATGGCAAAAAGAACCGTTGCCAGGGCCGCCAACCCCAGAGTGAAGGCCAGGACCTGCCCGTCCATCCCCACATCGTCCAGTCGTGGGATTCCGGCAGGTGCAAGAGAAAGGAAGAGGGGGGTGCCCACCCAGGCGATGAGCAGCCCCAACCCGCTTCCCAGGAGGGCCAGGACGATTCCTTCAGTCAATAACTGGCCCACCAGGCGAGGAGTCCCGGCCCCAAGCGCGGTCCGGATTCCCATCTCTGTTTCCCGGCTGGAAAGGCGGGCCAGAATCAGGTTGGCGATATTCGCGCAGGTGATGAGAAGGACAAGCCCTACGGCTCCGAGGAAGAAGAGGAGGGTGGTCTTCACACCGCCGACCACACGGTCGTGAAGGCTGGTCAGTTGAATGCCCCACTCCCTGTTGGCTTCGGGGTATTCCTCAAGGAGCCCTTGCCGGATGGCTCCCAATTCCTGCCGGGCCACGTCGAGGTTGGCGTCGGGACCGAGGCGCCCGACCGCATAAAAGCCCCTCCAGTCCCTGCGCTCATTATCTCTGGGATCGAAATGAAGAGGAAGCCACACGTCGGCCCCCGGCTCCCCTCCAATGGCCGGTGGGTTCTGCCCCTCCTGGAGGACCCCTATGACCTCGAACGGCTCACCCGACAGGGTGAGGGTGGTTCCTACGATCGTCGGGTCGGACCCGAAGCGGGACACCCAGAAGTCGTAATCCAGGACCGCCGTGTTACGGTTTCCTTCAACCTGATCCTCGGGACGGAAGACCCGGCCGACCGCCGGCTGATAGCCCATCACCTGGAAGAATTCGGGAGTCGCGATGAGGCTTTGTACGCTTTCGGCCCCCTCCGGGGCTTCGAGGATGTGTCCCCACCAGCGGAAAACCCCAATCGCCTGGAAAGAGCGACTGCGCTCGGCCCAGTCAGCAACGTTCGGGGTGGAGGCCGTCGCGCAGGTCGCGGCCTCGTCTGGGCGAGTTTCGCACAGGGAAACGAGCCGATCCGGTTCCGGGAAAGGCAGGTCCCGGAAGAGTATCCCGTTCACGACGCCAAAAATGGCGCTGTTCGCACCGATCCCCAGGCCCAGCGTGAGGATCGAGACGATGGCGAAGACGGGATTTCGCCTCAGGACCCGGAGCGTGTGTCGAGCGTCGATCCTAAAGTTCTGGATCATACTGATTCCCCAGGATTCTCTAGCTTTTTCCTTGTGGTATTCGGGCTCGCCGAAATCTCGCCGCGCCTTTCGGAGGGCATCTTCTGGAGTCATGCCGTTGGCCATGAGCTTTCGGGCCTCCATCTCCATGTGGAAGGCCATCTCCTTCTTCATGGCCTCTTCAAGGTGGCCTGGGAAAAGGATGGCGCGGATACGGAATACCCACATGGAAATCAGGCGCATGAAAGAGTCCTCAGGGAGTGGCCATTACCCTGGCGACCGCGGTAGCCAGGCGGTCCCAATGGGCCTCCTCGAGATGTAATTGCTTTTCGCCGGCCCGGGTGAGGCGGTAGTAGCGGGCCTTCCGGTTATTCTCGGTGAGACCCCAGTAGGATTTGATCCACCCTTCCTGTGTGAGCTTGTGGAGAGCCGGGTAGAGGGAACCCTGATTCACCTGGAGTTCTTCTCCTGAGATGAGTTTGATCCTCTCACAAATCCCCCATCCGTGCACAGGCTCCAAGGAGAGGACCTTCATGATGAGCATGTCCAGCGTACCTCGGATCATGTCGGGTTGTTGCTTGCCCACCGTTTCGGTCCTTGTCCGAAGGGTCGAGGAGGTCATGAACCTCCTCCAGAAAACCTACATCTAGAAAAACTAGAGGTGCCTCAAGGAGTGAGACGGGTTCAGCGTCAAAAAGGTTTCCCCGGGGTCGGGTAGCCCTCAATGGAGCGCCGGCGCCCCCGAAAAAGGCCTTCTGGTTTTCGCGGCCGCGTGTGGCGGGGGAAGGGCAGGAACCGCACTATTACGCGGTTGCCGACGGAGGGGCGAATCAACCCGCCGATTTAGAAAGGGAGGGCCCTGTTGGAAATCGCGAATATGAATTGGATGCAGGTGGAGGAGTACCTGAAGTCCGACGATCGGGCTGTGGTCCCCCTCGGGAGCACGGAGCAGCATGCCTACCTGAGTCTGATGGTGGACACGCTGATTCCCGAGAAGCTGGCCAGAGAGGCTGCGGGGCCTCTCGGCATCCCGGTTTTTCCGGTGGTGCCCTACGGGGTCTGTCCGTATTTCTCGGCCTTTCCAGGAACGGTGTCTCTTCGTGTCGAAACCTACCTTTCCTTCATAAGGGACCTATTGGATTCCCTGTCCCGGACAGGGTTTCGTAGGATCGTCTTCGTGAACGGACACGGGGGGAATGCTCCGGCGGCTTCCCTGGCTTCCGAGTGGATGGCGGACAATCCCGGGCACAAGGTGAAGACCTTCAATTGGTGGATCGCGCCAAAGACCTTGGCGAAGATCAGGGAGGTCGACCCGGTGGGCTCTCACGCCTCCTGGATGGAGAACTTTCCCTGGACCCGACTGGACGGGGTCCCCCTTCCGGCGGGGCAGAAGCCTCCTTTCGACACGGGGAGGAAGTCGGTCTTGGACCCGGCGGCTCTCAAGGAAATCCTCGGGGACGGGAATTATGGAGGCTTTTACCAGAAGTCCGACGAAGAGATGATGGCCGTCTGGGAGGTGACGGTGGCCGAGGCCAGGGCGGTGATGGAAGAGGAGTGGGAGTGACCGCGGACGGCCAGGGAAAGGGTCTTCCTCTGGTGATATGGGGGGCTGGTGCCATGGGTGGGAGCATCGGGGCGGCGCTCGTCCGGGGAGGGGTTGATGTCCTGTTCGTGGACAAGGTCCAGGACCATGTTCGGGCCATGAACGAAAACGGCCTCCGGATTCGGGGGCCGATAGACGAGTCTACGACTTCCGTCCAGGCCACCGTCCCCTCCAGCCTCCGCGGCCGCTTCCCCCTGATCTTCCTTTGCGTGAAGGCCCACCACACTGGGGAGGCCCTGTCTCAGTTGGAACCGCACCTGGCTGAGGAAGGAGCGGTGGTCTCCATCCAGAACGGACTCTGCGAGCTGGAGATCGCGGAGACTGTCGGGGCGGAGAGGACGGTGGGGGCCTTCGTCAACTTCGGGGCGGATTACCTGGAGCCTGGTGTGATCCACCGGGGCAATCGGGGAGCAACGGTGGTGGGTGAGATCAGCGGAGCCGTCACCGACCGGGCTCGGGGAATTCACGGTCTCCTCCTCCATTTCGAACCCCGGGCCCTCCTGACGGAGAACATCTTCGGTTTCCTGTGGGGGAAGTTGGCCTACGCCGCCCTCCTTTTCGCCACAGCCCTGACCGACGATTCAATCGCCGACGTTCTGGCCGCAAGGGAGTTCAGGCCTATCCTGGTATCCCTGGCTCAAGAGGTAGTGGCCGTCGCCCGGGCCAAAGGCGTCTCCTTGGAGGCATTCGACGGGTTCGACCCGGGGGCGTTCCAACCCGGAGTTCCTGCGCATTTACCCGAAAGTTCCTTGGACGATCTGGTGAGCTTCAACCGGGCGTCGGCCAAGACCCATAGCGGAATTTGGCGTGACCTGGCGGTGCGAAAGCGCCCGACTGAGGTGGACGCTCAACTGGGGTGGGTTGTCCGGATCGGGAGGGAGATGGGTGTTCGGACCCCCCTCACCACGGCGGTGATTCGACAAATCCATCAAATCGAAGCTGGGGAACGGTCCCAAAGCTGGGGAAACCTGAAGGAACTGGGGGCACTCTCATGAACATGGATTTTTCCGGACGCACGGCCCTGATCACCGGTGGTGGGCACGGATTGGGTCAGGAAATGTGCAGGGCTCTGGGTGAGGTGGGAGCTTTGGTGTGGACGTGCGACCTGAGTTCCGAGGAGCTGGACAAAACGCGTGACCTTTGCGGGGGTCGGTGCGAGACCCGGGTCGTGGACGTGCGGGACCGGGAGGCCGTGAGATCCCTTGTCGCAGCCGCTGCGGAGATCTCGGGGAAGGTGGACATTCTGGTGAATAACGCGGGAGGCGTTGCCGGGCAGGTGGGAAGGCCTCTGGAGGAGGTCACCGAGGAGGAGTGGAGGGTCATCTTTGACATCAACCTGACAGGGGCCTTCACCTTCTCCCAGGCGGTGGTGCCCTCCATGAAGGTTGCCGGGTGGGGCCGGATCGTGAACATTTCTTCGGGGGCGGGACTCCGTGCCAGCCTGACGGGGATTCAGGCCTACGCCTCGGCAAAAGCCGGGCTCATCGGGCTCACCCGCCAACTGGCCCATGAGCTGGGCCCGTCCGGGATCACCGTGAACTGCGTGGCGCCCGGGTTCGTCCGCTGCAACCCTACGACGGAGCGCCAGTGGGATGCCTACGGGAAGGAAGGGCAGGAACGGCTGGTGGGGTCCATCGCAACCCGGCGTTTGGGGCGGCCCGAGGACATCGCACATGCCGTCCTCTTCTTCGCTTCGGATCACGCTTCCTGGATCACAGGCCAGACCCTGAGCGTGGACGGAGGGCGTTAAGGCTGGAAGGGCGGCCGTGTATATCCACCGTCCGCTCGGCTGAGGCGACGTTCAGCCACCAGGGCTTCCAGCACCAGTTCGCAGGCGGCCGCCTGTAGGCCGGTGGATGCTGCGGCGGGCGCCAGGCCCACCCACTCCACCAGCTCCAGAAGGCCCGGGACCATCCGAAAGGCGGCAACGCAGGCTTCAGCCGAGGCATCCTCCGAAAGCTGCAGGGCGCCCCCTTCCTCGAAATGCCCAACGATCTCCTCCACATCCGAGCCGCCTGCCCGGTCTCGATAGGTAAGGCCGGCAGCGGCGCTGATGAGCTCCCGAGCGATCTTTTCCGCTCCATGAAGCTCCCCTTCGTACTCCAGCTCCATCTTTCCCGTGATGGAGGGTAGGGCCGCGTAAAGGTCAGAGAGACGCGGAACGACATGACCCTCCCCCAAGAGGAACGCCCGCCTTTCGGCGTTTGAGACGACATTCTCCATCAGGGTGATGGGAAGCCGTTGGCTCACCCCCAACCGTTGATCGATCCTCTTGTCCTCCCGGGCCAGGAAGGCCACGCGCTCCACTACCCCCGCCAGAAAATCCGGGATGTGGATGGGGAGCCCTTTCCGGTCCACCCAAGCCTCCTGTTTGGTGATGGCGATGCCCGTCTCCAACTCCAACGGATAGTGGGTACGAATCTCCCCGCCTATCCGGTCTTTCAGGGGCGTGATGATCTTACCTCGGGCGGTGTAGTCCTCCGGGTTGGCGGTGAAGACCATGAACACGTCCAGGCGTAGCCGAATGGGGTAGCCTTTGATCTGGACGTCTCCCTCCTGGAGAATGTTGAAGAGTCCCACCTGGATCTTCCCCGCCAGGTCAGGCAGCTCGTTTATTGCGAAGATCCCCCGGTTGGCCCGTGGGAGGAGGCCGTAATGAATGGTGAGCTCGTCGGCCAGGATGTGCCCACCCCGAGCCGCCTTGATGGGGTCCATATCACCGATCATGTCTGCGATGGTGACGTCGGGGGTAGCCAGTTTCTCGACGTACCTGTATTCCCTGGGAATCCACTCGAGGGGAGCTTCGTCCCCCATCTCCTCCACCAGAAGCCGTCCGTGTTTGGAAATGGGAGCCAGGGGATCGTCGTTCACCTCGCTTCCGGCCAGGATGGGTAACTCCGGGTCCATGAGGTCGACGAGCTGCCTCAGGATTCGGCTCTTCGCTTGCCCGCGGAGGCCGAGGAGAATGAAGTCATGGCGAGCCAGGATTGCGTTTACGAGCTGCGGAACCACGGAGTCGTCGTAGCCGACGATTCCGGGAAAGATCTTCTTACCGGCCTGAAGTTTGGTAATCAGGTTCTTCCGGAGCTCATCTCTCACGGGACGGCTTTGGTAGCCCGAGGCTCTGAGTTCTCCGACGGTGGAGGGTTGGGACGAAGGCATTGGAGGAACACGCTCCCGGGGCTCGACATCCTCACGATGCGGCGGTGACCGTGCAGAGTCGTCAGCTTTTGGCTAAGGTAGTGCGACTGAGGCTTCTCCCTTACCCCGGCTCCGTGGGGTGGATCCTCCAGGACACCCAGGCAGGCTCCTAGACGGACGGTTTCAGGAGGGACGCAAATGGCTTGGATTCAGCCGCTTCTGGTGGTGTTGGTTCTCGTGGTTTGTGTGGGCGCTTTCGGATATGTGCTTTGGACGCGGCGCTTGGGGCACGTTTGGCCCAAGAGGGGTGAAGTCCGAATCACGAACCCCAGGGGTTTCTTCCCAGGTGCTTGGGAGGTCATCTCCCAGAACGTGGTCGTGAGGAACCGTCCTTGGGTGGGGCTGTTTCATCTTCCTCTCTTTTTCGGCCTGCTGGCCTTCCTGTTCAAGAGCCTCCTCCATGTCATGGTGGGGTTGGGAATGGAAGTGGAGGCCCCGGATTGGTACAACCGGCTCCTGGACGTGGTGGCCATTATCGTCCTGACATCCATCGTCTTCCTGGCCATACGCAGGTATTTCGTGGAAAAAGAGAAGATGACCCACCCGCTGGAGTCGGGGATCATCCTCACCCTCATCGCCCTTCTCATGATCACCCACCTCCTGGAACAGGTGGCTGTGATGGAATCGGCGGGCGGGATGGTGAATTGGTGGGGTCACCTCATGGTTTTGGCCGTCTTTCCGGCGGTCATCGCTCAAGGAAAACACCTTCATCTCGTGCTGGCTCCGGTGAATGTGGTGTTGAAGCACATGACGGAGCTGCCTTCGGACCGGCCGGTTTTCGGAAACGATTTGGACATGGACCTTGAGGACGAGTCCAAGTTGGAGGCGGAGTATGCCCGCCTGGGGATGCCGGGGGGTGTGGCCGATTTCAGCTTCGGAGCGCTCTTCGATCAGGCGGCCTGTATTCAGTGCGGGCGGTGTAACGATGCCTGCCCAGCAGGTCCGGCCCTGAAACCCAGGGACCATTTCGTCCTGGCCCTCCAGACTCCGACCCTCTCGGCGGAGGAGTTGGCCAGCCGGATCGAAGCCGATGTCGCCGCCACCTGCGTCCAGTGCAGAGCCTGCGAGGTCGCTTGTCCCACGGGGTGCAGGCCAGGGCGAAACGCTCTGGAGATCAGAGGTCGGCTCATGCTGGAAGGTCTCTACCCGCCGAGGGCCCTCCGGGACACGGCCATGAAGGCACTGACCTCTTCGGGGAACATCTTCGGGGTGGATGGAGGCGAGAGGACTCGATTCCTCAAAGAGAACGGTATTCCCATCTACGACCCTTCGACCCACGACGTCCTCTTCGTATTGGGGTGCCAGGGTGGAAACAGCCCGGAGGTACAGCCGGTTGTCGTGGCCACCGGCGAACTTCTCGATGCGGCAGGGATCAGGTGGGGAGTCCTGGCCGAAGAGCGATGCTGGGGCGAGGGACTCCTGCACGGTGGCGGCCTCATGGAGGATTGGCCTCTATGGGCGCCGGATAGGATCGAGTTCCTCACCGAGTCTTTGGGAGGTGACCAGGATCGCACCATTCTCACCATCTGTCCCCATTGCAGGGACACGATCCAGACCCAGTACAAGGCCTTCGGCGCAGATTTCTCCGACGTCCGACTTCACACACCCTACTTAGCCAACCTGGTTCGGACGGGGCGGTTGGAGTTGGAGGCGAAGCCCATGACGGCTGCTCTCCACACCCCCTGTAAGCTCTTCCACAATGACGAAGACGGGGACATGAGGGGGCTCCTCCTGGCGGCGGGGCTGACCCTCGAGAACCCCGAGGCTAGCGCCGCTGGGTTCCCCACCACCTGCTGTGGGGGTGGAGGTGGGGGATTCCTCTGGGATTCGCCTGCGAAGGTGAATCAGAAGCGGTGGGAGCAGATCCAAGCCACGGGCTTGAAGGATGTCGTGACGGGTTGCCCTGGGTGTCACCGGATGCTCGGGGTAATGAAAGACGAAGATAGCCAGATCTTGGACGTGTCCTCCATTCTGGTGGAGAGGCTGGCAAGCCCGGCAAGCCGGGGGTAGGAACTTCTCAGTCCGGGAGGTGGAAACCGATTCCGATCTCGGTTCTCTCGAGGATGGGTAGGCGTCGTGGTACGGGTCTTCCTCGCAGAAAACCCAGGGCTTCCCGAGGCGTTTTGAACGGCTGCAACTCCTCGAGGGTGAAGAGCGTGGGGAATACCAGCGGTAGGGTTCCCTCCCGGTTCCTGGTGAGGGCATCCGCCGGAGTTAGCCAATGAGCCTCCACCATTTCCTTCTCATGAGGAGTCACTCGGGCATCTTTCCCGACTTCGGCCGCGAAGAACCGTGTGTCGTACCGGCGGGGCTCACATTCGGGTGTGAGCCAATGGCCGTGGTACTCGAGTGCCCCGGCGTCCAGCGTGATCTCCAGAGTCTCCAGGACGTTCTTGAAGCTCATCGCGCCGGCCAGGAGCTTGGATCGTGCGAGAGTCTCGGCCTTCGTTTGATCGGAGGACTCGAGGCCATTTCCGCTTCCCCTGCGACGAAGGAGGACACCGGTCTCCTCGAAGGTCTCCCGAAGGGCGGCCACCCAGTAGGCCAGGGACGGGGGTTCCGGCTCACTCGGCCTCAGGCGGTCCCGGGCGATTTCTGGAGTGATGCCGTGAAGCCGTGAAAAGATACCGGGATCGCCGTCTTCCGGGTCCACCGTTCCCCCGGGGAAGACCCAGGCCCCGGGGATGAACCCCGACCTGGGGCTCCGTTTGAGGAGGAGAACCTCCAGGGCTGCCCTCCCTTCCCTGAGGAGAACGAGAGTGGCCGATGGGCGGGGGAACGCTGGTGGGTCGGGAGGTTCGTCGAGGAAACGAAGGAACCCCGAAGGCAGTTGGTGGAGGGGAAAGACCCTTACTCTCCCTCCGTTCTCCGGCCCGGGGGTCAACGCTTCTCCCTCACGTTCTGGTTCTCGACCTCATGGCCTCAGTGGCCTGCAGCCATTCCGTCTTTCCGAGGGTCGGACCCCGCGGCCCAGCCTCGGGTGAGGCGTAGGACGGCCTGAGCCCCACCGAAAGAACCTCCGTTGGAGATGGAGTGTCCCAATTGCTCCAGACTCAGTCGAACATCGTCCGGAATGGGGTCCTCCAGGACGATCCGGCTTCCGCCCATGTGCCGGACGCGGGGGGCGTCGATTGCGTCCTGCAGGTCCATGCCGAAAACCAGAAGGTTCAGGAGGAGTTGGGCATGGCCCTGGGGCTGCATGGCTCCTCCCATGACCCCGAACGCGAGATGGGGCTCGCCGTCCTTTGTGACAAAACCAGGGATCAGAGTGTGGAACGGCCGCTTCCGAGGGGCGATCTGGTTGGGGTGCCCGTCCTCCAATGTGAAGCCGGCCCCCCGGTTCTGAAGGACGAACCCGGTGCCCGGAGCCACCACCCCTGAGCCGAAATACTCGAAGACGCTGTTGATAAAGGAGACCATGTTTCCCTCCGCATCTGCCACAGAGAGGTAGATGGTCTCTCCGCTGTCGAAGGGCCGGCCGGGGTCCGCTCTTTCCGCAGCTCGTGTGGGATCGATGAGAGCGCTCCGCTCGGCGATGTAGCTGTCCTCCAGGAGAGCGGTGATGTCTCCCTCCAGGTGGTCACGATCCGACACGTATCGGGCCATATCGGCAAAAGCCAACTTCTTGGCTTCGATGATGTGGTGGAGGTAGTCGGCCGAGTTGTGGCCCATGGCCTTCATATCGAAGGAGTCCAGGATCTTCAACATCTCAAGGGCGGCGATTCCCTGACCTGCAGGAGGAAGCTCCCATACCTGGTATCCTTGGAAATCAACGGATATGGGCTCCACCCACTCGGGCCGATGATCGCGGAGGTCCTGAAGAATCAGGAAGCCTCCTTGGGCTTGCACCGTCTCGACGATCCTGGCCCCGAGGGCTCCACCGTACATCGCGCCTGGGCCCTCCCGGGCCACCATGCGGTAGGACGCGGCGATGTCCGGGTTCCGGAACCACTCGCCGGCCTCGGGGGCCCGCTCGCCATCGATCAGATAGGTGTCTCGGGCCCCGGGGTCCTGCTCGAGGGTCCGAACGTTACCCTGCCACTGCCCCGCGATGATGGGGCTCACAGGGAAGCCCTTCTCGGCGATGTCGATGGCTGGCGCCAACGCCTGAGCCAGGGAGAGAGTTCCGTACTCCTCCAGGAGGGCCGCCCATCCGGAGAGGGCTCCCGGCACGGTCACCGCACCAGCGCCCCGGTAGGGGACGTCATCCAAGCCCAAGGCCAGGATGGTGTCCGGGGTGGCCAATGACCCGGCCCTTCCGCTGGCATCGAGGCCCCTCACCCTCTGTTCCCGGGCGGACCAGAAGAGGGCGAAAACATCTCCACCCATTCCTGTCATGTGGGGCTCCACCACGTTCAGCACGGCCGCCGCGGTCACAGCAGCGTCGAAGGCGTTGCCTCCGTCCTGGAGGACCTTCAGTGCAGCTGCCGTGGCGAGAGGCTGGCTGGTCGCGGCAACCCCATTCGGAGCATAGACGGTAGATCGACCGGCCAGAGTCGTTGGCCGAGGCGATGACGTCATCTGGGCCTCGAGGAGATGGGGGAAGTGCGGGAGAAGGAAGAAAAGGAGGGGGAGCAGGAGACGGGAGCGTCTTGAGCGTGGTGTGATTTTCATGGTGTCCGATCGAGAAGCACAACTTTTCCTGAGAAAAGGCCTGCCATTTTCCGCACTTCCTCAGGGCCACTCGCATTGTCGTCCCAATGGAGTGGAACCAGGACCGAGGCGCCGCAAACCTCACCGACCTCAACCGCTTCCTCCGGCCCCATCGTATAGTCGGAACAACAGGGTAGGAAGGCCACATCACAGCGGATACCGGCCATGGAATCAAGAAGTCCGGTATGGCCTGCGTGGAGATAGGTAACGTTGTCCAGGGAGAAGACGTATCCGAGCCACCCCGAGTCGGCGAGGTGAAACTTCCCCTCCCGATTGTGGGCAGGTACGGCCAGGATGTCGATCCGGTCCAGCTGGATCAGGTCTCCGGGCCGCAGAAAGTGGTCGACGTTGCCCAGTTGCTTTCGCATGCTGGCCGGAGCCACGACAACGGTATCAGCTCCCCGTACCTTGGCGATGTCCTCTTCGGAGAAGTTGTCGTAGTGGGGGTGGGTAAGGAGGATGTAGTCGGCCTCTCCCTTTTCGGTCACTCCCCATGGGTCCACATGGATCTCAACGCCGCTTCTGCGGATTCGGATAGATGAATGCCGGAACCAGGCGACTCCGTCCAGGAAGTCGGTCATGGCTCCTCCAGTGAAAGAGGGGGGTGGACGACGCCGTTGCAAGTTAGGGGAGTAGGGACGAGGGAAACAGGTCGGGCGGTCAACTACCCCCGGCCAGATTGGCAGGAGTCCTGCTCTTTCGGCACGATTCTCTCTCGTTTTACCTGGCAAGAATCCTGCTAAGGTGCAAAGACCCCGTCCCTTCGATAGGATATAGATCTATGGTAACGGGGGCGGATCACGTTGACTTGTTGAAGCGAGGGCTCATGGGCGAACGATACTCCCTTCCGGTGCTTCCCCTTCGGGATACGGTGGTTTATCCCGGAGTTGCGGTACCCATTTCGGCTGGACGTCCGGGAACGGTCGAGGCGGTTCAGGAAGCCCTGGAAGGCGACCGGCGACTCTTCGCCGTGGCACAGCGGGAGAACGTGGACGATCCCCATCCTGAGATTCTGTACACAGTTGGGACGGTGGTGAGGGTCCTCCAGACGCATCGGGTGAGAGGAGGCATGCAACTTCTGGTTCAAGGGGAGGGGCGTGCCCAAGCCCTTTCCTACATCAAGGAAGGGGAGGCCATGCTCCAGGCCAACCTCATGACCTTGGAGCGCCAACCGCCTCTCAACCCCGCTGATCCTGCCTTTCAGGCGATGGACGGGGAACTACGGGAGAGGGCTGCCGAACTGGGAACCCGGAGGGGGGTTCCCGTGGAGGCACTGAACCAGCTCATCCAGGGAGTGGATGACCCAGGGGCTTTCGCTGATCTTGTGGCCTTCTATCTGGAGCTGCCAACGGAGGACAAGCAGGCGCTCCTGGAGATCCTGGGTGATGAGCAGAGGATGCGGGCGGCACTCGTGGCTGTGGAGCGGGAGTTGGCAAGAATCGACGCCCAGGAAGATATCCAGGCGAAGGTCCAGGAGGAGCTGGGTGAGCGACAGCGGGAGATGCTCCTTCGGGAGCAGCTGAAGCAGATCCAGAAGGAGCTCGGGGACGAGGACGAGAGGAACGATGTGGAGGAGCTTCGGCAGCGGGTAGCGGAGCTCGAGCTCTCCGAAGAGGCTCGCACCGAGGTTGAGCGGGAACTGAAGCGCCTCGAGAGGACGAGCCCTCAATCCGCCGAGTACCAGGTGATTCGCACCTTCCTGGAGTGGGTCACGGAGCTTCCCTGGGGGGATCGAACGGAGGGGAAGCTGGATCTGAACACCGCTTCGGAGATCCTGGATGACGATCACTACGGCCTGGAGGATGTGAAGGACCGGGTTCTGGAGTTCCTGGCCGTGAGGAAGCTCCAGACCGAGCGGGCCCTGGAGGATGAGGAGAAGAGGAAGGAGGAAGAAGCCACGACCGAAGAAGACGACGGCCTCGGTCGAGGTCCAATCCTCCTCTTCGGGGGCCCCCCGGGGACTGGGAAGACAAGTATCGCCCGGTCCATCGCCAGGGCTCTGGGGCGGAAGTACGTCCGAATATCCCTTGGGGGTGCCCGGGACGAGGCGGACATCCGGGGGCACCGGCGCACCTACGTGGGCGCCATGCCTGGTCGGATCATACAAGGGATGCGGCAGGTGAAGAGCAAGAACCCGGTCTTTCTCTTGGACGAGGTGGATAAGCTGGGTGTGTCCTTCCAAGGGGACCCCAGCGCGGCCCTTCTGGAGGTCCTCGATCCGGCCCAGAACTCTTCCTTCACTGACCACTACCTGGGCATTCCCTTCGACCTTTCGGAGGTCCTTTTCATCGCCACCGCGAACTATGTGGACCGAATTCCACCGCCCCTTCTGGACCGGATGGAACGGGTGGAGTTCGTGGGATACACGGAGAAGGAGAAGCTGGAGATCGCGAAGCGGTACCTCCTGCCCAGACAGGAGAAGGAGGCGGGGCTCCGGAAGACGGAGATAGAGGTCAAGGACGACGCCATCCTTTCCGTGATCCAAAAGTACACCCGGGAGTCCGGAGTCCGGCAGCTGGAACGGGAGTTAGGCAAGGTCTCCCGGAAGGTGGCCCGGAAAATCGCCGCGGGAGAGGTCGAAGCCGTGGAGATGGATGCCGAGAAGATTCGGGCACTCCTGGGGCGGCCCAGAGTCCATCCGGAGCGGATGGCTCCTGTCGACACGGTGGGAGTCGCCACAGGCATGTTTTATACCCCCATGGGTGGGGACATCATGTTTGTGGAGGCTTCCGTTATGCGTGGGAAGGGAGCGCTCGTCCTCACGGGGCAGTTGGGGGACGTGATGAAGGAATCAGGAAGGGCGGCCCTGAGTTATGCGAAGGCCCAACATGATCACCTGGGCATCCCGGCTGAGGCATTGGAGGACAGGGATGTTCACATTCATGTGCCTGCAGGGGCTGTGCCCAAGGATGGGCCATCCGCGGGGATCACCATGGCCACGGCGCTGGTTTCCGCACTATCCGGCAGAAAGGTCCGGAGGGACGTAGCCATGACCGGTGAACTCACTCTTACCGGCCGGGTCCTCCCGATAGGCGGATTGAAGGAGAAGATCCTGGGTGCGGTGCGTTCGGGGATCACCGAGATCATTCTCCCCAAGGAGAACGAGGCTGATCTGGAGGACATCCCGGATGAGGTGGCCGAGAACCTGTCCTTCCACTGCGTGGAAGATCTGGACGCGGTCATCCGGATCGCCCTGGTGGACGAAGGGAAGAAGGGGATCCGGAAGAAGGCCGGGGCCTCTGCCGGGGGACGGGGCAAGGGCAGTGCGGTCCCCGCCTCCGGCCGAAAGAAGAAGGAAGAGAAGGAGATCCAGGCCTAGGGCGGGGGAAAACCAGGCGCGGCGGGAATGCAGGCCCGTCGCGCCCATGGTGTGACAAGGGAATGGGGTCCGCCGAGGCGGGATTCAGGTGATCTGGATCTGGCCTGGCGGGCCTTCTTCTATTTCGCCGATCACCGCTGCCACCGGCGCAGTATCCTTCAGGCGGGTCAGAAGCTCAGCTAAAAGTTCAGGGGGGACCGCCATCAGCAGTCCGCCAGAGGTCTGGGCGTCGGCCAGGAGGAGGCGCGTCGCCTCCGGCATGCCCTCTGGGAACAAAACGTCTCCCTTTACATCAGCAAGATTCCGCAGGGTCCCCCCGGGGAACGGTTCGGTCTGGGCCAGGGCGGATGCACCGGGAAGGAGAGGGACCGTCCGACTATCGAGCCTGGCGGAGACTCCGGAGTTCCTGAGCATTTGCCGGAGATGGCCCAGGAGGCCGAACCCGGTGACATCGGTGGCAGCCCGGATCCCCAGCTCCGTCATCGCTTCCGCGGCATCGCGGTTCAGGGCGGCCATGGAGTGGGTGGCCGCCTCGATGGCGTGCGGAGCGGCCCGGCCGGCTTTGATGGCCGTGGCGATGATCCCGGTACCGATGGCTTTGGTCAGGACCAATTTTTGCCCCGTACGCGCGGCATCATTGGTGCACATGCGGTCCGGGTCCACCTCCCCGATCGCCACCAGACCGTATTTGGGTTCGGCGTCATCGATGGAGTGCCCGCCCAGGATGGGGATTCCAGCCTCCCGGCACTTTTCCGCCCCGCCCCTGATGATCTGCTCCAGGGACCCTTCATCCAGCTGTTCTCGAGGAAAAGCCAGAAGGTTCAGTGCGAAAAGGGGTTTTGCCCCCATGGCGTAGATGTCGGAAAGGGCATTGGCTGCAACGATCTGACCGAAGTCGTAGGGGTCGTCTACGATGGGGGTGAAGAAGTCGGCCGTCACCACCAGGGCGCGTTTTTCGTCGAGCAGGTAGACGGCGGCATCATCGCCGGTAGAAGCATCCACCAGCGCGTTAGCGTCCTCCGCAGGGAACACATAGCGCAGCACCTGCGCCAACTCGGCCATGCCGAGCTTACAGGCTCACCCCGATCCGTGGGACAACTGGGTCAACCGGAGCTTCGGTCTTTGGTCTCTCGCTTCGTCCTTCACGTTGCCTCGGGAATAGGGTGATGGAAACCCAGGGGCCGACGAGGGTATGTCGTGCACTCGGCTTCGTCCCTGAAACGCCCAATGTAGGCAACCTGGTTTTTCCAGGTAAGTGAAAAGTTCTGGAGCAGGATGGAAATGACACCCCCGGACCGATCCCTCCGACAGCGCTTCCTGGCGGAAGTGAGCCTGGCAGACGAAGAGATCAATCTGGCTCGGGCCGCCATTATGGTCGCCCGGGAAGAGTACCCTCAGCTATGTGAGGAGCGCTATCTGGGGCATCTTGACCTTCTTGCGGAGGAGGCCCGGGATCGTTTGGATGAGGAGAATGCCCACCTCCTGGTCCTTCAGGAGCTTCTGAACTCGCTTTATGGCCGACAGGGGTTCCGAGGGAATCGGGAGGCCTACTACGATCCCAGAAATTCCTTTTTGAACGATGTCTTGGACCGGGGGTTGGGAATCCCTCTTACGCTGGGGATCGTCGTACTCGAGGTCGGGTGGCGTTTGGGCCTGCCTTTGGAAGGAGTGAACTTCCCTGGCCATTTCCTGGTCCGGTTCAAGGGAGACGCCATCGACCTCCTTATCGATCCCTATGATGGGGGAGCGGTTCGGTTCCAAGACGAGGCCCAGGAGCTGTTGGACCGGGTCTATGGGGGGATGGTCCGAGTTCAGGACTCATTCCTGAAGGCAGCCAGCAAGCGGGAAATGTTGGTTCGCCTCCTCATGAACCTGAAGAGCGTTTACCTGAATGCGCGCGACCATGCCAAAGCACTCTCCACCGTGGAGCGGATTCTCCTGATCCGGCCCATTGCAGTGGGGGAGATCCGGGACAGAGGGGTGATCTTGGCTAAACTGGGTCGCAAGGATGAGGCTTTGGAGCAGCTTGAAGCTTATCTGAACGTGGCCCCGGAGGCGGCCGACTCCCAACGGATCCTGGGCATGGTAGAAAAGCTCAAGAACGGTTCCGGGAAAGTGGATTAGGCCATGGCGGATGCCATCACACCTGGGCCGGATTACGATGCGGCCTTATGGGGGGCAGCAGTGGGAATTCGCCGGGAACGGCGGTTTCTGGGAGTCACGGGAAAAGCTCCGGGGGACATGCTGAACGGGCTCCTCACCAATAGCCTACCCCTGCCCTTCGGTGAGGAAGAAAGGGGCATGGTCAGGGGCTCGGTAGTCTATTCGGCCCTCCTGACTCCCAAAGGAAAGATGATCACCGACCTACGGAGCTTCAGGGATCCGACGGACGGTTTCGTCCTTGATCTGCCCGGGGTGGGCGCTGAAGAGGCCATGGCCCACTTCAAGAAATTCCTTCCACCGCGACTCGCCAAAGTGGAGGATCGGTCCGGGGAGCTCGCGCTGATGACGCTTCTGGGGCCCGAGGCCCCGGCACTCTTGGCTGAGGTGGCGTCTCGGATGGGTCTGCCCGGAACGGTGGAGGAAATGGTGGATTTGGTCGAGGGAGAGGAGATTCTCGTCCCCTCTCGGGGGAGCGAGCCGTTCAGAGTGACAAGGAACGGTGAGTCCCACGCCGCAGGCTGGGATCTTCTTCTCTCATGGCCGTCAGCCGAGGAACTTCGGGATCGGTTGGATTCTGTAGGTGCCATTCCGCTCACGGAAGCAAGTCTGGAGATCCTGCGGGTGGAGAAGGGGCGTCCGGCCTTCGGTAAGGACATGAAGCAGGACACCATTCCAACGGAGGCAGGGATCCAACGCCGGGCCATCGACCACCAAAAGGGATGTTATACCGGCCAGGAGGTGATCATCCGAATCCGGGACCGGGGTCATGTGAACAAGGAACTCCGGGGATTCCTCCTGGGTGAAACCTCGCCTCCCGCATCCGGACACGAACTGTTCAAGCCGGGTCGGGAAAAGAGCGTCGGTTGGATCACCAGCGCCGTGGTTTCACCAGCGTTCAGCCAGACGATCGCCCTGGGCTATCTGCAACGGGGGGTGGAGCTGGCGGAAGAGGTCAGGTTGGGTAGCGTGGATGGCCCTCAAGTCCAAGCCTGTGCCTTAAGTGACGAGGGGTGGGTTCTGGACTAAGCGGTTCCTGGGTTGTTCCCCCTGAACACCTCAGGGTTCAGCCAGGAGGGCCGTTGGCGCAAGCTCCGCGGGTACCTCTCCTGCCCTCCCAAGACCGCATCGTCCTCTCCAGGGGTTCCATCGGCAACCTTCTTGATGTCTCATTGCCGCCCATCTCCCCGCTCAGCATCTTGTCTTCTCCTCCCGTCGGTTGAATAGGAGTGCCATTCCCCTGGAAACGGCAGAGAAAGAAGCCCGAAAAGCCTCGAAACCGGAGGTCTGGAGCCAGGTCCTATCCGGCGCACTTCGGGATGATTGATAGTGGATTGGATTGAAAACGTGGGGCCAGGAAATCGGCGAGAACCGGAAAGAGGGAGTAGAGGCATGAAAGGGATGGATCGGCGGGAATTCCTCCAAGCTGGGGCGGCATTTAGCCTCACCTCCCTGTCTGGTGTGCGGGCCCTCCCCTGGTGGCGGGCTCCGGATCTGGTTCTCCGGCGGGCCACGGTCTTCGACGGGACCGGGGCTCCCGGAGTTGAGGCGGATGTGGCCCTGGTGGGGGACCGGATTCAGGCCATTGGCCGAATTCCGGAACGGGGTGTTCTGGAGATCGACCTCGCGGGACAAGCTCTAGCGCCAGGGTTCATCGACATCCACACTCACGCTGACTTGCCCCTTCTGGATAATCCCCGGGCGGAGAACCGGATACTCCAGGGAATCACTCTTGAGGTGGGTGGGCAGTGCGGCTCCTCTCCCGGTCCCTCGGATGAGACCACCGCCAGGGAGGCTCAGGGCCGATACCGGGAGAGGTACGGCGCGGAGGTGGATCTGAGGGAACTGGGGGGGTTCTTCCGGGCCTTGGAGCAGATCCCCCCCTCCGTGAATGCTGCCTCCATGGTGGGGCATGGGACGATCAGGGGGCTGGTGGTTGGGAACGAGGATCGGCCGGCAACCGTTGGAGAGTTGGTGCAGATGAGGGATTTGGTGGCCAGAGCCCTGACCCAGGGGGCTGTAGGCTTCTCCTCAGGCCTGGAGTACACGCCATCGGGGTTCGCTTCCAAAGAAGAGCTTGTCGAGCTTGCCAAAGCCCTCCAGGGGACCGGCTACCCCTATGCATCCCACATGAGGAATGAGGATGACGGGGTGTTGGCGGCCGTGGAGGAAGCACTCCACGTCGGGAGAGTGGCGGGAGTCCCGGTTCAGCTTTCTCACCTGAAGGCACAGGGGGAGAGAAACTGGTGGAAAGCATCGGTGATCCTGGACGTGCTGGAGGAGGCCCGGGCCACCGGGGTGGACGTGCACTTCGACCGCTATCCCTACGTGGCCTACTCGACCGGTCTGTCCAATCTTTTCCCCAACTGGGCCCGGTCGGGAGGGACGGAGGCGTTTTTGGGCCGTCTTCGGGATTCCCAGGAGCGGCCCGCGCTGGAGAGTTATTGTAGAGCGAAGATCGCTCAGCTGGGATCGTGGGACTCCGTTCAGATCTCAAGCACCCGCACCGCTCAGAACGCGTGGATCCGGGGGCGCCGGCTGGGTGAGGCGGCCCGAGAACGGGGGGAAGACCCCTTCGATCTCACGCTGAGGTTGCTGTTTGAAGAGGGGGGGAGTGTGGGGATGATAGGGTTTGGAATGTCGGAGGAAAATACGGCCAGGATCCTCTCCCACCCCCTGGGGATGATCTGTTCCGACGGTTCGGTTTATGATCCTGATGGGTCGGGGTCTCCTCACCCTCGGTCCTATGGGACCTTTCCCCGGGTCCTGGGCCACTACGTCCGGGAGATGGGGGTGTTGTCCCTGGAGACGGCCATCCACAAGATGACCGGCATGCCGGCC
>JBDRDQ010000286.1:0-7383 GCA_043820695.1 Gemmatimonadota bacterium
GTGTCCCAGGCCCCGGTTTCCTTCAACACATCTCCCCAGGTGAGGACTCCGGTGATCAGCAAAACAACCAGACCGAGGAGAGCCGTGGTGGTGGTGTGGATCCCCAGGGGGCCCGCCATAATCCAAAGGCCAATGAGGAGACCGAAGCACCCCAGCATGATCCACTCGGAACTCCCCAGGGGGCCGAGGGCCCGCAGATGTTCCATGGCCAGGGCTCTGGCCTCGGGAGTCTCCCGAACTTCAGGGGGAAAAAGGCGATAGAGTAGCCAGGGAACCGCCACCAGGCTCACCACCCCCGGGACGAGCGCCGCCACGGCCCAACCAACCCAGGTGATCTCAATCCCCTGCGCGGATGCGAGCTCAGCAGCTAATGGGTTTGCCGCCATGGCGGTGAGGAACATGGCGCTGGTGATGACGGTCCCCTGGAAGGCCACAACCGTGAGGAACGCCCCCAAACGCTTTGCGGTTCCGTCGTCTGGTCGGCTTTCACACGCCTCGGCCACCGAGCGGAGGATGGGATATACGACCCCTCCTGCCCGGGCCGTGTTCGAGGGAATCGCCAGCGCCAGGACCAGGTCCGTGCCGACTAGCCCATACCCCAGCCCCAGGCTCTTTCGGCCCAGAAGCGCCATGAAATGATAGGCAATCCGTGCGCCGAGCCCTGTTTTCATGAAACCTCGCGAGATGAAGAAGGCAAGGACGATGAGCCAAATCACACGGTTTTCGAAGCCCGAGAGGGCTTGCCCGATAGCCAGGGTTTTGGTCACGGCCGTGGCAGCGATTCCCACCATGGCCACAGCCCCCATGGGGAGGGGCTTGAGGATGATCCCTACTATGGTGGCGATGAAAATGGCCAGAAGATGCATCCCTGCTGGCTCCACACCGGAGGGAGCGGGGACAAACCAGATCAACGACCCCAAAGCCAGGGGAACGGCAGACCGGGGCCAGGGCATCCTGGAAAGAGCTGCCAATCCTTACCTCCTGAACCTGTGAAAGGGAGTGAACGGCGAAAAAATACGGCATGGAGACAGAAGGGGCACCCCGGGGTAACCAGAGTGGGCTACCTGGGACCGACTGGGTACGCCCAACACCATCCTTCGGCAGGCCTCCTTGATGGATTCGGGGGCATGCTTTCCTTCGAACCACAGGGGGAGGCGCCGAGGCCGAGGCATTCCTTGGGAAGCTCACGTTGCCATCCCACGCCGCCAGCATGGGGGGCGGGAAGGAGTGGAAGACCAGATCAGGGATCTGGATCGGGCGCTGGGGGGTAGGGGTCGGTTCTGTCCCGGGTCGCACCCATCAATTGCTGACCTGGCTACCCCGAAACACCCGACTCCACGCCTGCTCTCTGAGCTGAGAGAGGCGGGAGGAGAACCCGGGGTCGCCCATGGCCTTATCGAAGAGCCCCGACACCAAGAATCGGTAATCCACACCGAACGGCGACGCCTCGTAGGCCTCTTCGAGCCACCGCGTCGCCTCTGAGATCTCCCCGGTCCAGGCGAAATAGCCAGCTAGGTCCTGAATCATTCTGGCCAGAGAAACCTCAGGGCCGAGCCCCCGCGGAGAGCGTACCAGGGCAGTCAAGGAATCGATTACCCCTTCCGCCTCTTCCACCCGACCGATTTCATAAAGGCACAAAGCCCGGAGGGCCGGAACGGGTTCAACCAGTTCCGAATCCACACACTCCTGTGCCCGGCCCGAGAGAAGCAGAGCTGTGCCCGCAATCTGCCGAGGCCAGAGGAGCGACGGCTCGAGGGTCAAGGCACGCTCTGCCTCCGTGATGGCGCGACCATACTCCTGGGCAGCCAAAGCATCCAGGGCAAATCCCGTCCTCCGACCCGGAGCCACCGGATCCAAGTCGATGGCCCTTTGGGCCTCGGCCAGAGCAAGCTCGAAGTTCCCTTCCCTGGCAAGCAGGTGACCTTGCCACCCGTGGACGTCGGCGGCGTTGGGCAACAGCTCCAGGGCCCGGTCGAAGTCTGGGCGCACGAGCTCGACGGGTGCCCAGGCTTTGGTCATCACATACCCCCTGGCGGAGTAGGCTTCGGCACAATTGATGTCCAGGAGGATAGCCCGGTCCGCCATGGCGATGGATCGGGAAGCCGCTTGATAGGCGTCCATTTCCCCTGTGTAACCGTAGGAAACCCAGAGGCCAAAAGCGGCAGAGAGCCCAGCATAGGCCGGAGCGTACGTCGGGTCCAACTCAAGGGCTCGCTCGAATTCTCCTATTGCCGTGAGGAGGTTCTCGCGGGTGCGGGCGTGGAGGGAGAATTTGCCCCGGAGATAGGCTTCGTGAGCGGCCGGCTCTTTGGTCTGAGATCGAAGACCCGGGGATCGGAGGTCCGGCACTCTCTGCACGAGCTGCACCATGACCTCACGGGCGATCTCCTCCCTCAGGTCCAGGAGGTCTTCCACGTTCCGGGTATAGGTGTCGGCCCAGAGATGAGCATCGGAATGGGCCTCAATGAGCTGAGCATTCACCCGGAACTCCCCCCCAACCCGCTCGATCGTACCTTCCATCACGTGATCCACCCCTAGGGTGTCGGCTATTTGGGGGAGGGAGAGGTTTGCACCCTCCAGCGCTACCACCGAGGTTCGGGAGGTGACATGGAGACCTGAGACCTGCGCAAGAAGGGAGTTAATGTCCTCAGCGATCCCATGCCCCAGGAACGCATCCTCTTCCGGACCCAGGTTTTCGAACGGGAGAACCGCCACGGAAGCGAGGTATTCGGAACCCTCAGCTTCCAGCGTAGTTTGCTCACCCGGTTCAACGGATGCATTACCGGGGCGCAAAATCGTTAGGACGACCCAGCTCACCGCCACTAATCCCCAAAGTGAAAGCACCGCCAGGATGGCCACGGCGGGTCCCCTGCGGGAGAAAAGACCACCGGCTGGGACTCCTTTCGGGGCCTGGTCCGGCTGAGCCGTAGCCTCAAGCTCTGGGTCCTCAGCCCTCTGGAGTGTCGAATCAGGAGCCGGTGCAAGCGGCTCTTCCCGCACGCAGGCCGAGGCCAAAACGATCGGTAGGCCCGCGATGATCAGGACGAAGGCGACACCGGGCACCCAGAGGGGCAAATCAAGACCTTCCGTGAGGCCTTGGATCACCTCGAAGGCGAGCCAAGACCCAATAAGATAGATGGAGAGCACCTGCCAGATGGAGCGGTGGTGGATCTCGACGATGAAGGCCTTGAGCCGGCTCATGACAAAACCGCTCCGCGGATAACCTCCCGCAGGGCTTCCATGGCAAGGAGGCTCAAGAGTCCTATTCTCATCTAAGTGAAAGCCTCAGGGGGAGCAGGCCCAGGCCGTCGACCACGCAGTCTCAACCGCAATGTAAGCTTGGATACGGGATGGGCAAAGATAAACAGCAAACCTGTCCAACCAAGGAATCCGCCCTCTCTCCGCACTCCTGCACCGGCCATCTGTTCATCTCACCTTGCTCCTCCCCCACGGGCACCTCAAGATCACTCCTCCCGTACGGGCCATCCAGGCCACCGCCAGACTCCTGGCGCCCCCTTTGCCGGACGCACTGTGGAGCCCGGACGCCCCCGGAAACTCGTAACCGCCGCCCTGGCCTTGGCCATGTTTCTCGCCGCTCTCGAAGCCACAGCGGTGGGCACGGCCATGCCTACCGTCGTTGCTGAATTGGGAGGCGTGTCAAGGTATAGCTGGGTTTTCAGCGTCTACCTCCTTGCTTCAACCACAACCGTACCCATGTACGGGAAGCTGGCAGACCTCTTTGGGCGCCTGCGGATCTTCACCATTGCGGTGATACTCTTCCTTGTGGGATCGGCTCTCTGTGGGATGGCCCAGAGCTTTCCCCAGCTCATCCTCTTCAGGGCCATCCAGGGCGTCGGGGCTGGGGGCGTCATCCCCGTGGCGATCACCGTGGTGGGGGACATCTACTCCCTGGAGGAGAGGGGTCGAATCCAGGGCATCTTTTCGGGAGTCTGGGCCATTTCCTCCTTAGTGGGCCCGGCCGCCGGCGGGCTCATCACCGATTTTCTATCCTGGCGGTGGGTCTTCTATCTGAACCTGCCCTTCGGCCTCGCCTCCATCCTCATGCTCCATCTCTTCCTGAGGGAAGAAGAGCGCAGAAGCAAGCGCCGGTTGGATGTGCTGGGGACCGTGAGCCTCACCGCCTCCATTGCCCTCCTTCTCCTGGCCCTCCTCGAAGGGACGGAGCTATGGGGTTGGAGTGACATCAGGACCCTGAGCATGATCGGATGTGCCGGGGCCGGGCTGGTCCTCTTCCTCTGGCAGGAAAAGCGGGCCCCGGAACCCATGCTTCCCTTGGAGCTCTTTCGGAACCGGGTCATCGCGGTAGCCAGCGCCGGTGGGTTCCTCATGGGCACGGTCCTCTTCTGCGCTGCCGCCTTCGTGCCCATGTTCACCCAGGGAGTCCTGGGAGGCACGGCCATCGATGCGGGGATGACGCTGGCTCCCATGTCCATCGGCTGGCCCATCGCCAGCACGACCTCGGGATGGTTCCTGGCGAAGCGTGGATACCGTCCCTTTGTTCTCTCAGGGTCCATCCTGGCAACCGTGGGGTGCGTTCTCCTCGTCTTGGCCGATCCATCGTCCGGCCGGGGACCGGTGATGTTGGCCATGTTCCTGCTGGGTCTTGGACTCGGGTTCCTCTCCACTCCCTTCCTGCTGGCTGTCCAGAACGCGGTCCCGCGGCATCAACGGGGTGTGGCCACCAGTTCGGTTCAGTTCTTCCGGAGCATCGGCGGATCCATCGCCGTAGCTGCCCTTGGAACCGTCCTGAACGCACACCTGTCCGGCAGCCTCGAGAGCGGGATCGACCCGAATGTGGCACTGAATCCGGAGTTGAGGGGTGGGATTCCGCCGGGGGCTCTAGCGGAGTTGGTTAACGCGATGGACGCGGGGTTGGGATCGATCTACCTGGCGATGGCAGCGTTGGCCCTGGTGGGAGTGGCGGTAGGGTTCCTCTTCCCAAAAGGCCCGGCCCAACTCCACGCCTACCGGGAAGCGGAGCCGGGCCGGGTGATGGGGATCGGCAGACGCTAGCCTCTACTTTCGTCCTCCTCGAGAGCCTCCAGCTCATCGAGAACCTCCGCTTCCAGCAGAGCCTCCGGTGAAGGAAGTGGGAGGTCCCCCTTCTTCTTCTCCCGGTAGCCGATTCGATGGAAGGGATTCACCACCGATGTCGCTACGTTCTTCAAATGGGCCGAGACCCGTTTCAGATAACGGAGGTAGAGGGCTGCCGTCACGGCCCGCCCCGACTGACCCCTCAGCACCTGATCGGACCGCAGGAGCTGAAGACCTTTTTCAACCCGACTGGAAACACTCTTGTGGCTTCTTAGGATCCCTCGGGCCAACTCCTCATTCGAGTCTTTCAGGGCGGGCGCCAGATCCTCGAACATCTTATCGACGATCCTCTCCAGATCCAGGACCTCCTCGTTCAGCTCCCCCCCGTCAAAGGCCTCCGGGAGACCTGCCGCCAACTCCACGATGTTCTTCGTATAGTCGCCGACTCGTTCGATATCGATGACGATGGAGGTGATGACCAGCGCCGAGTTGAGGTCGGGCTTGGGTGAGACGGCCAGATGAGTCAGGATCTTACGTCGTACGCTCCGCTCGTACTTGTTGACCTGCCGGTCCCTCTCATAGATGTCTGCGACAAGAACGCCTTCGCCATGGAGAGCGGCCACCGAATCGCGATGCATGCTGTGAGAGGTGCGGAGCATCACGAGGGCCTCGTCAAAAGCCTCTCGGCAAAGGCTGCTGTCCTTGAAGAGAGAAAAGAGCTGTTTCCACATGATTATTCATGCCTCCCGGGAGGTTTTAGAACAGAAAGACATAAAGAAGGGGGAGGAAGATCAGAGAGACATAGAGAACGATCACACCTGCAGCGCTCCGCTTTGACCGAGCGGCGATATTGCCTGCCTTCCTGGCCAGGGCCAAGGGAAGGGCCTTGAGGGGATAGTAGATGGCAATCCCAAGGATGTTGAAGGAGAGGTGAGCGAAGGCCACCGTCACCGCCGCCGGGCTTCCAGTGGAGAAAGAAGCAAGAATCGCCGTGATGGTCGTTCCGACGTTAGCCCCCAGGGTGTAGGGAAAGATCTGGCGAAGGGTCAACACCCCCGTACCGGCGAGGGGGACGATCAGGGATGTCGTCGCTGAGCTGCTCTGCACAGAAGCCGTCGCGACCATGCCGAGCGTGAAGCTGGCGGCGTCGTTTCGAAAGAGGACCCGATCGAAGAGGCCTTCCATTCTGGAGAGAACCGCCCCCCGCATCACCTTCATCATCTGTTGGAGCGCGAAAAAGAGAACGGCGAGGGCCAGGATCGCCAGAGGAATCGTATGGGGGAGGAGCTCAGCAAGAAACTCTGCCGGGGGGGCCACCACCGCCTTCAATGGGCTGGCGAGGCTCATCCCTCCGACACCCTCGAACGCCCCCTGAAGGAAGACCGCCATCCTCTGAACGGGATGGAAGAAGATCTCGAAAGGGAGGATGGTCACCGCCGCCAGGACATTGAAGAAGTCATGCACGGTGGACGCCGAAAAAGCTCGGGCGAACTCTGCGGGCCGGGTCACATGGCCCATGGAGACAAGAGTGTTTGTGGTGGTAGTCCCGATATTTGCACCCATGATGATGGGTACGGCCAACTCGATGGTAAGGGCTCCCGAGGCCACCAATCCCACCACGATTGTCGTAGTCGTGGATGAGCTTTGGATGATGCCGGTAGCTACGAACCCCAGAATGAGCCCGGCCACCGGATCCGATACCGTGTTGATGAGTTGCTCAGCGAACCCTCGGCCAGCCAGCTTGAAGGCCGTGCTCATCAACTCGATGCTGGTGAAAAAGAGGTATAGAAGGAAGAGGAAATAGACGACCCGAAGGAAGGTCGGAAGCCAAGATCCGGCTCCCCGAGAGCGTGTCAAACTCAGATTTGTATTCAAGGGCTCCGTTCCGGTGGAGTCCAATCCCAGATGGACCGGGGGAAGTTACATCTTCCTCACGGTTTGGAAACTCCCGGGGGCCTTTTTGCGAGATGGGGTGCCGACAAGCCCCCAGGGAACTCCATCGGGCCAGGCCGGGTTTCATGAGCGACCATGCTCTCCCTTTCGATCCTCCAGTTAGGGCCAACCTCGAATCTCTCGGGGGCCCTTTCCGATAGCCCTCTCTTGGCCCTGGCGACCCTATTTGGCGCCGGCGTCCTCACCAGCCTCACGCCCTGCATCTATCCCCTGATCCCCATCACGGTCTCCGTGATCTCGGGAACGGCCAAAGAAGGGCAAAGCAAAGCAAGAACAGTGGGGCTGACCCTGGCCTACGTAGTGGGGATGGCCACCCTTTATGCGTTCCTGGGGCTCCTGGCCGGTCTCACCGGGACCCTCTTCGGAAGCGTGAGC
>JBDRDQ010000287.1:0-2018 GCA_043820695.1 Gemmatimonadota bacterium
CCATCGCTCCCTACCGCGACGACCTGGTCGTCGGTGCCGAGTGCATCTTCTGCTGGTACTGGCTGGCCGATCTGTGCGCCGACCAGGGCATTCCCTTCATCCTTGGCCACGCCCTCTACATGAAAGCCATCCACGGCGGTAAGGCCAAGAACGATCGTATCGACTCCAGGAAGATCGCCGTGCTCCTGCGCTCCGGAGCCTTCCCCTATGCCTACGTCTATCCTCCCCTCATGCGCTCCACCCGTGATCTCCTGCGCCGCCGCCTTCATTTTGCCCGCAAGAGGGCCGAGCTCCTCACCCACATCCAGAACACCTTCACCCAGTACAATCTGCCTCGACCCTCGGGCCGCCTTACCTGTCCGGCCAACCGCCAGGAACTTCCAGAACTCTTCGACGACCCGGCCATCCGGACCAGTATCAAGGCCGACCTCTCCCTCATCGACCATTATGACGGCCTCATCCCTGACCTCGAAAGCGCTGTCCTCGGGCAGGCCCGCGTCCATGACCCTGACACCTTCGGCCGTCTCAAGTCCATCCGCGGCGTGGGCAAGATCCTTGGCCTCACCCTCCTCTACGAGATCGGCGACATCACTCGCTTTCCCTCCGTACAGAACTTCTCCTCCTATGCCCGCCTCATCAAATGCCGCAGGGAATCCGACGGCAAGATAACCGGAACCTCCGGCGCCAAGATCGGCAATGTCCACCTCAAGTGGGCCTTCAGCGAGGCCGCCGTTTGCTTCCTCCAGCACAACCCGGCCGGCCAGAACTATCTCCAGCGTCTGCGGAGGAAGCATTCCAAGGGGAAGTCCTTGAGCGTCCTGGCCGCCAAGCTCGGCCGGGCCACCTACTTCATTCTCAAACAACAGACCGCCTTCGATATGAACCGCTTCATCGCCAACTGACGGAGGAGGGGGGGTGAGCCCAGCGTATAACTCGAGCCATCAGGACCCGGCAGCAAGCACCGCTGTTAGCCGTTATCTCCCTTCCGAGCATGCGAGGCCTGCCTGCAAGTCCTCACATGGACGCCGGTGCAAACGAAACCCTCCAGAACTTCATGACCCCAGCCTCGTCCGGCTTTAGGATCATTATGAAGTTGTTTTCCACAGGGGTCGGGGGGCCTTCTGGCGGAGTGAGTGTGCCTCTAGCGACACCGTGGAGGACAACCGCATCTCCGACCAATGCAGCACCGGAATAGGCATGCGTGAACTCGAAAGAGCCCGTGGCCAGCAGCTGTCCGTAGAACTGCCGCACGCCGTCCAGGCCCTCCACGAGCGGCGCTCCGGCTGCCAACACAACGATGTCCGGCGCACAGTTACTTACCACCCCGTCAAGATTCCCGGCCATTGCTTCGGCTTCGTGGTTGGCGATAACGTCCTTGGCTCTGGCGATTAAGTCATCTGCGTCCGGTTGGTTCGGTGCGCAAACTGTGAGACACCCGAACAGAAAGACTCCGAATGAGCCTCTCAGGGCACTCCGGGTAAAAAGGCGCATGTACCCTCCTGGCTAATAGAGAAGGTTCCACTGAGGCCACCACCCCCACACCCTGATTTCAATAACGTCATTCGATAGCGGCTAACGCTTCAGGGCTACCGAACCCGAGCGGAGCAAGGGTTCCGGGCGCCCATCCTGGCCGCCTCCACCTACTCGTCATCCGCGCCCGGCAAGGGCGGGCGTCCAGCCCGCCCGAAGCGGCACGCCCGTTGTTACGCGAATTCGGGGTGCGGGACGGGAGGAGGGGCCCAAGCTTTCCGGGGCGGGGGCTCTTCCCCCTCGACATCTGCCCCACCCTGCCTCCCGGAACGGTACCGCCCGTCGGTTGCCCAAGCCAGGGATTCAACCGGGGCCAGGGGCAAAGGGGGGCAACTCCCCGCTCCATGCCCCCAGCCAGCCATCGTGATGTGGGCCCCGACGACGGCATCCAGACCGCGAACCTCTGCGTTGATCTTCTGTTCCCTGGGGTGGTAACCAGGGGAACGCACCCCGGGTGCGCGTAACGTTTGTAGGGCTCCGAACTGGCC
>JBDRDQ010000288.1:0-2847 GCA_043820695.1 Gemmatimonadota bacterium
CCGGCCCTCGGAACTCCGCCGGTCCGTAGCCATGAGCCCCAGGTAGTTGTTCGCCCCCACGTCCCGCTTCACACGAACCACCGAAAAAACCTCTCGGGGAACCAAGTCTTTCACTTCGTCGGTTACTACAGTGAGGAGCCCCACCGTTTGGCCTCCAAGACGCCCGGTCAAACGTCCGCCGCCGAGAATGGGCACAACCTCTTCTTCGTCTTCCTCAATCCCGATTTTCCGGGAAAAGAACATCTGGAATTGGGGAGGCTCAAAGGGGTTCCCTTGAACGCCAAAGTCGAAGATCCCTGAGTTCTCCAAAAAGAAATCCCGCTTTTCCGGGAAGAAAAGGCCGAAGCGGGTGAGGTTCACCTGCTCGTCGTCGACCTCAACCTGAGCGAAATCCGTATTCAGGGTCAAATCCAGCACAAGTCCTGGTCGGACTTCGGTTTTCAGGTCTAGTCCAATCGAGGTTTCCATGGTTCGGGAAAGAGATCCATCGTCCTCTCTGGTCTGTCGTATTCCCCCCAGAACAAAGGGTTTCACCTCAAGGTTTCGCCCCGCCGCCGGCAGATCCCGGATCCCCTCCAGGTTTCCCGCCTGACTCACTCGATGAAATCCACCGTCATCACGGGACCAAGCCTGCCAGAGAACCGTCTCGTTCTTGCGTCGGATCATCCGGAAGACATTGAAACCCCAGGGCTCGGCAGAGGGGTTGGGGTACCGAAGAGTGCGAAGGGGAATCTTGAACTCCGCCGACCAGCCTTCTTCGGTAGAGGCACCCGCCACCTCCCACACCCCCCGCCAGTCCACGTTGAACTCCTTACCCTCGTCGGCCAGGAGGGCATCGAACTCGGCACCGTTGGCATTGGTGGCAAACACATACCCGTTTCGGTTGTCGTCGAAGGGATCCAGGAGAATCGCGACGGCGTCGTCCCCCGCGAAGATGGGCCGCCCCTCAAAGGGGTCCTTCTCCATGATTTTGTCTCGTTGAAGGATTCGTCTCGCGATCCGGTCAGGCTCGGAGTCGAGGGCTCGAATCCCTATATAGAGATTCTCATCGTCATACAGGACCAGTACTTCTGTTCCCTCGGTGGCCGCCTCACCTTCAAGCGGTTCGGTTTGGACCAAGCGCGTGATGGCAGCCGCTTCAGACCAGACGGTCTCCGCCAAAAGGCCGTCCAGCCTGAACGCCTGGGAAACCACCGGGGAAATCCGGAGGGCCTGGAGGGTGTTTTGAGGGGAGGGTTCCTGGGCCGCGGCTGAATTCCAAGCGGGCCCTGGAAAGAGGGTCGTCAGAAAAACAAAACGAAGGGTCTGCCGGAGCTTCACGGCGCCATCCAGACACTCGGGTTGGGGAAGGGGCCCTCGTCACTCAAGGGGCCAGCATACGGCTTTCCGGGGGGTTGAGAAAGCCCTTTTATCCCCAGGGATCGAAGAAATCCACCTCCCGGGTATCGCCGGGCCCGTCATCGGCCCGGCGGGCTGCGAGATAGGCGATCCCCGCCCGGGCCAGCTCGGGGATGATCGCCTCAGCGGTGGCGGCACCGTCCACAATCCCCACCGCGCCTTCCAACTCCAGCATCTCACGGATGGCCCCCACGGCGAACCGGTAGCCTAGGCGGATTGCCCACTCGGGGTCGGGATGGGTGATTTCCTTTCGATGAGTCAGAAAGAGCGGCGTGACCGTCGAGAGAATATGCTGATGAAACTCGAACACGCGGCGGGCACCTTCTTCGTCTTGCCGGCGCTCACGACCCAACACTTCCCTTTGGTGATAGTCCGCCCGGAAGGAGCGAAGCAGAAGCCCTACCACCGCCTCCACCACCGATTCGGTGGAGAGATCCCCCCAATCCTGGGTTTTCAAGGCTGCGTCCCACCGATCGCGGGCCTCGGACCAGATCCGGTCCTGGAGGTATCGGATCAGATCGTCCTTCCCGGCGAACCGGGCATAGAAAGAGCCCACTGAAGCCCCGGCACGCCCCACAATCGCCGCAACCGTCGCGCCTTCCACACCACCTTCTTCCATGAGTTCCAGAGCGGCCTGGGCGATGCGGTCCAACGTCTCCCGACTCCGGGCCTGTTTGGGTGGGCGGAGGGCTGTGTTTTCGGCAATCATTGGCGTAGACGCCCCAAGGGCACCAGTGAGAAAAATAGAAGCAGAATTCCTATTCTGAAAATAAGGTGCTTCGGAATTACGTCAAGTCGAGGGAGAAAGGCGATGAGATGCCGTGAAACCCTGGCTCTTCTGACCGGGCCTAGGAGGGATACCTCCCGGTGAGAGAGGGTCCCTCCGGCATCACCACGAGCCGGTTCAACACCCTCAGGGCCAACGCCCCAATCCGGCTCATCCCGGAAAAGTCGATCAGATCCACGTCATCCCCGGGCCCATGGTATTCGTCATGGAGCCCAGTGAAGAACCCCACGAATGGGATGCCTGCCTGCCAAAAACAGACATGGTCCGTACACCCCGTACAACTAGATTCGGAGATCGCCAGACTCAGGGCCGGCTCGTTGGAATTGGTGACTAACGGATTCCATACCCAAGACGTTTCACCACCTGATATGTAGACCGTGTTGTCCCTGAGTTGGCCCACCATGTCGAAGTTCATCATGGCCCGGGTTTTTTCCAATGGCACCGCCGGGATTCCGTGGACATAGGAGCAGGATCCCAGGAGCCCCTCTTCCTCGGCGCCGAAAGCGGCAAATAGGACGGATCGTCGGTCGCGGGATCCTGTTCCCCCCGCATCCACGTAATTCTTGAAGGCCCGGGCGGCTTCCAGGACCAGGACCGTCCCGGACCCGTTATCATCAGCGCCATTGTTCGGTCCCCGGCTTTCGTCCACGAGGTTCCGGAAT
>JBDRDQ010000289.1:0-14687 GCA_043820695.1 Gemmatimonadota bacterium
CGTGAGGGAGACCTCACGCTGTACGCCGGCCCCGTCAGCTACTCCGCCCCGGTCAACTACCGGAACGAGAGCTGGTTCCAGGAGCTTCTTTTAGGGGAACGGACCTCGGTGATCACCGAGATATATCGCGGTTTCCGGGACCAACCCCACTTCACCATCGCCGTCCGACGGGGAGAGGGTGCGGATCTCCGTGTGCTCCGGGCCGCTCTCTCCCCTGAGCGCCTGTCCAGCTTCTTGGCCACGCTCGAGGGAGCCGGCGAGGTCCATGCGGCCATCGTGAATGACAAAGGGATCTTCCAGGTCACCGTGGCCACTCTGGGGGAAGCGTTGCAACCCTCCGGCCTCGTTCCTCCCGAGACCCCTGATCGCGGGTTCGTCTCCAATACGGGACTCGCGAATCTGCCTGATTACGCCTATGCCAGGCTCAGCGAGACCCCATGGGCTCTCGTGGTCATGAATGCCAGGCCCGGTGTCGCCACTGGCCTGCTTGCCCTCCCTGACGTATCCGTCCTCGTCACCTTCGCCGTCTTCCTCCTGGTTGGGGTCGTCATCCTGGTCCGAACCCGGCAGGTGGTAGGGATCCAGTTGGCCACCGAGGAACACGAAGCGGAGTTGTCAGGGCAGCTTGTGCAAGCCGCCAAGCTGGCTTCGGTGGGGGAGTTGGCGGCGGGAATCGCCCACGAGATCAACAACCCCCTTGCCATCATCGCCGAAGAGGTGGGAGTCATGAAGGACTCCATGGACCCCGAGCTCACGCAGGAGGACGACAAGCCCCTAGACTTCGCAGAGCACCTGGATGCCATTCATGACGCCGTCTTTCGATGCAGGGACATCACTCGTAAGCTCCTGACCTTCGTCCGGAAAGACCAAGTCAGGGTCGAGGCCCAGGATGTCCACGCCATCCTGGATGACGTCCTGGAGGACATGATGGACAATGAATTGACCATCTCCAACGTCACCGTCGAAAAGCGCTACGACCCACAGATCACGGAGATCTTCACCGACCGGAACCAACTGGTCCAGGTGTTCGTGAACCTCGTAAAAAACGCCATCGACTCCATGCCGGGAGGCGGCCACCTGACCGTGACCACGAAGCTTCGGGATGGGCGTGCCGCCGTGGCCATTCGGGACACGGGGTGCGGAATGCGTCCTGAGCACATCGAGCGGGTGTTCATGCCCTTCTTTACCACGAAAGATCCAGGAAAGGGTACCGGCCTGGGGCTCAGCGTCAGCTATACCATCATTCGCAATTTCGGTGGGGATTTCTATGTGGAGAGCGCCCCCGGCAAAGGAAGCACCTTTACCGTAGAGCTCCCTCTTGTGGCTGGATCACCGCCCCGTTCGGCATAAGGAGTCGGCGATGGAAAGAAAAGTGAAGGAACTCATGCTGTCTCTTTCGGACTACGCCGTCGTGGGGGAGGATGAGACCATTCTCGATGCGTTGAAGGAGCTTCAGTCCTCCCAGGAGAAACTCCCGCCTGGCCGACAGCCCCACCGGGCCATCCTGGTGAGGGACAAACGGGGGGAGATCGTGGGAAAACTACACCATTTCGCCTTCCTCCGGGCATTGGTTCCCGAACGGAAGGCCATGGGGGGGGCGGCGATCATGGATCGGGCCGGGGTCAGCGATGATATCCGGGATTCGTCCATGAAAATGTTGGACTTTCTAACCGCCGGCCTGGTAGATGTCTGTGAGCGGGCCAAGAATGTGATCGTCAGGGACGTCTATACTACCACGACCATCAGCATCGACGAGGATGCCGCACTGGCTGAGGCCATCAACAGCTTCCTCCATCATCAAACATTGTCGCTTCTGGTAACCCGACGGGGAAAGACCGTTGGAATCCTCAGGTTGTCAGACCTCTTCGATGAGCTCGCCCGGCAGATCATGCAGGGCGACTGTTTGAACGAAAGGGACTAGGAACCGACCATGGCCAAGATCCTTCTCGTAGATGACGAGGATCGCTTTCGCACTTCCCTGGCAAGACGCCTTCGGGCCCGGGGTTGGGATGTGGTGGACGTGGACAACGGGGTGGATGCCATAAAGAGCGTTCGGGCGGAACGGGACATCGACATAGCGATCCTGGACCTGAAGATGGCGGATATGGACGGCCTCCAGACCCTGGAAGAGATACGGGCCTTCAATCCCGCCATTCAGGCTATCATGCTGACGGGGCATGGCAGCCTGGACTCGGCCAAAGCCGCCGGACGCCTGGAGGCTTTCAAGTTCCTCCAAAAGCCCTGTGACATCGAGGAATTGAATCTGGTTCTGGAGGAGGCAAAGCAGGAGGTGGCCTACGCCAAGGCCAGGCATGAGATCGCCCATCATCCCATCGAGGAGCGATCCACCCTCCGGTGGTTCATGGGAAACCACAACTCCAGGCCACTCTTCATGCTCCTGGGGATCGCCATCTTCCTCCTCATGGTTCTTCCCGCCCCCCCCAGGCGCTTGGTTGAACTGGTGGGTGCCCAGAAGAGCACTCCGGAAGTTGCGGCCCAAACACAAGACCCCATCATGGGGTACGCATCGTACCGGGAAATGACCCCCGGGCAGACCGTAGCGGCCTTCTACAGCAAGAAGTACAAGCTGGACCGGGAAGAAATCCGGGAGGACGGCACCCCTGCGAAAGTGTCCCTGGAGGCCGAAGCAGTGGCCCGCCGGGCCATGGTGATGCTGGCGATTCTGACCGTGGCGGCACTCTTCTGGGCCACGGGTGCGATTCCCGTGGCGGTGACCACCCTCTTCATCGCCGCATCCCTCTACTTCTTCGACATTTTCAAGCCCGACGGAGTGGCCCAGGCCTTCGCCAAGGACGCCGTCTTCTTCATCTTCGGGGTGCTGGCACTTTCCAAGGCCATCACCAAGACGGGGTTGGACCGACGCATCGGCCTACTCCTCCTGGCGCCGGCCAAGAACCTGACCCTTTTTCTCCTGGTCTTCCTTCCTCTTCTTTCCGTCTCCTGTTCCTTCCTGTCGGAGCATGCCCTGGTCGCCTTCACCATGCCGCTGTTCGTCATGGTGTACGTCAGCGCACTCAGGTCCAGCAACCTGAAGCGGGACCGGAACCTCATGGTCCTCCTGGCCCTTTCCCTCTGCTACGCAGCCAATTCCGGGGGGCCCGGTTCCCCGGCGGCGGGTGGGCGGAACGCCATCATGGTGGGGATTCTGGCCGATTATGGAATAGCCCCAACCTTCGGTGAGTGGGTCATGTACGGCCTCCCGTTGGTCCCCGTCATGTCCTTCGCGGTGGGCCTCTACTTCCTTCTGGTCCTGAAGCGGAAGGTTGCGGTCCCCCGAATCAACGTCGCTGCGGAGGTTAAGAGGGCCGCCGACAAGATCGGACCCATGACCCAATCGGAGTGGGTGACCGGGGGAGTCCTCGCTCTGGTGGTCTTCCTCTGGATCACCAAGAGCGGTGCTTTGGGGATGGGAGGACCCGTTATCCTGGGCCTGGTTCTTTTGAACGTCTTTCGGATCCTCCCCTGGAAGGACATGCAGAACATCCATTGGGAGGTGGTTCTGCTCTATGCCGGCGCCACGGCCATCGGCGCGGGGCTGGCCTCCACGGGCGCGGCTCTCTATTTAGCTGACATCTTCGTCTCGGTGCTCCCCGATTTCATGAGGACGGGGTCCGGGCTTGCCATCGCCTCCAGCCTATTCACCGGGCTGGCCACCAACTTCATGAGCGACGGGGCCACCGTTTCGGCCATCGGGCCCGTCACCGTGCCCATGGCCTTCGTGGCAGGGGTCCATCCCTGGATGGTAGGCTTTGCAACGGCCTACGCGTCTTCCTTCGCCCACATGCTGATCATCGGAACCCCCTCCAACGCCCTGGCCTATGCAATGGCCAAGGATCCGACCACGGGAGAGCAGTTGGTGACACTGGGAGATTTCTTCAAACACGGCTTTTTCGTCCTCATCATCAGTTTCGTGGTGCTCTGGGTGTGGGCGATCCTCGGATATTGGCTCTGGTTGGGATTCCCAGCCGTCTAGCCACCTGAAGGAGAATAGAACATGGAACAAGCCATCAAACTCCTCATCGTAGACGACGAAACCCGGTTCCTGAACGCCATAGCTCAGCGTCTGACCAAGCGGGGATTCGACGTTAGGACGGCAGAGAACGGTGAGGAAGCCATTCAGATCGCGAGGTCCGAGAAGTTCGACATCGCCCTTCTGGACCTCAGGATGCCGGGAATGGACGGGGGAGAAGTCCTCAGGGTTCTGAAGGGTGAGCACCAGTTCCTGGAAGCCATCATCCTTACCGGCCACGGCTCCCTGGAGAGCGCAGTAGAGCTGACCAAAGTGGGAGCATTCTCCTACCTGCCGAAACCTTATGAGCTGGAAAAGCTCATCGAAGTCCTGAGGGAAGCCTATCAGGCTCGTTTGGAAAAGAAATTCGCTTCGGATCAGGCCAAGATGGCGAAGATCATGGCAATCGTGGAGGGAGAGAGCCCGTTGGGGATGCTTCGGAAGCTCCGGGAGTTGGATGATCTGCGGAAGTAGGCCATATCTACGTCGCCAGGACCGGCATCCCCATGATGGGCCAGATGATCCAGACGAAGAGGGCGAGGACCACCAGCAGCAAAAGGCTAGCCGGAATCCCCGCCGTAAAGAACTCCTTGGTAGTGAACTGCCCGCTGGCATAAGCGATGGCATTGGGAGCCGCCCCCACGAGCAGGAGGAAGGGCATTCCTGCCGTTACCAGGGAGGCAAAGAGGATTACCTCCGGCGCTACCCCCAGATACGGTGCCATGACCAGGGCCACGGGCATGGAGATGGCAATAGCCGCCACGTTCATGATGAAGTTGGTCATGACCATCACGAAAGCCGCCATTCCCAACACGAAGATGAGCCAGTGGGCCCCTTCGAAGAGGGTGAGCCAGTGAATGGCCATCCAGGACGCCGCTCCCGTTTGCCAGAGGCAGAGACCGATGCTCATGGCTCCGCCGAAGAGGAACACGATGTTCCAGGACGTCGCCTCCAAATCCTCCAGGGATAAGACCTTGAAAAGAAAGAGAAGGATGGTTGGGAGAAGGATGATGGCACTCTTGTCGACCAGTGCCAACGCCGGGAAAAAGGAGCGGAGTCCAAGGGCAGCGACGGCGCTCATGACGATGACCACAGCCAGGATCTCTTCTCTCCGTACCGGGCCCAGGCTCTGGTTTAGCCGGGTCACCCGTTCCCGGAGCCCCGGGATGGTCTTCTGCTCCGGGGGGAACCAGAGCATGAAGAACCCCCAGAGCAGGAAGGTCATGAGGACCCCTACCGGAAACATGTACCAGGTGAGTTCGAAGAACCCGATGGACCGGCCAGTGGTTTCGGCGAAGAATCCAATGGCCACGGCCCCCCGGGCCGCCCCCAGCAGGGTGATGATACTCCCGGCCCCGGCCACGAAGGCCATCCCCATGAAGAGCCCTTTCCCGAACCGGGTGGGCTTGTTCTCATCGGTGTAGAGGGCGTAGACCGCCACCAGGAGAGGGTAGAGGGTGGCAGCCACAGCGGTGTGGGCCATGATGAGGGTGAGGCCCGCCGTCATGACGTAACAGCCCAGGTAGATCATGCTGGTCCGCTCGCCCACAAGAGCGAGCATCTTGTACGCCAACCTCCGAGTGAGCCCAGTCTTGGTGAACACCATCCCGATCATGAGTGATCCGATGATGAACCAGACCGACGGATCCATGAAATCGGTGAAGGCATCCCGAGCCGGACGAATGAGGAACATGGCCTGGACCACACCGATGGTGATGGCGGTGATCCCGATGGGCACCACCTCCGTCACCCACCAGGTGGCGGCCAGAAGGAAGAGGCCCAGGGCCAATCTCCCCTCCCGGTTGAGTTCGAAGACCTTCCCCGCGGGATCCACCGCTTCCGGCGGCTGGGGCATGAAATAGACGATGGCGAAAAGGGCGATTCCGAGGAGAATGAAAACCGTCCGACTACGGTCGGTCTTCTTTTCCGGGGATTTCTGTACCCGGCCCCCTTCCCCCTTCTCCCGCCCAGGTTTTCTGGGGGCGAGGCTCCTGCCCAGAGGGGTGAGGCTCTCTTGCTTCGCTTCGATCTTGGCTTCTTGAGGTGACGCCGCGGACGATCCGGACGACGCATCTATAGTCATTTCAGAGCACCTTTAAGCGATTCGGCTTCGAAATCACGCTTCCCCGCGGAGCAGTCGGGCCAGCTCGTGGAATACGTCCACGGAGCGGACCACCCCCAGAACCTCATCGTCTTCCACCACGGGGATCAGGCTTTCGTTCAGGGAAACCATCTCGTAGATGGCCTTCATGATCCGATCGTCAGGTTTGAGAGTGGCGGCGATGGGCCGCAAGACGCCCCCCACTGGGCGGGTGGCCTGAGCTCGGAGCCCCTTTACCACCCGTTCCAGGGAAAACTCCTTGGAAAGCTCCGACAAATGGGAATCCAGCCCCACTTCGAAGAGCTTGATGCGGTACTCCAGAGGTTGGGCCACCAGAAAGCTGGGTTCCAACCCCCGCATGATGTCCCGGCGCCTGACAAGCCCCGCCAGCCGGTCGTCGTTGTCAAAGACCAGAAGAACACGGGGAAGGGATCGTTGGCGCCCCACCTCCAACTCGGAGTTCTCGATGATCTTGACGGCATGGCTTAGGGGGTCGGTGATCCGCACCCACGGGTACCGGTCCAGGGGGATCATGATGTCCGCAACACACTTAATCCGCCCCACATCCCCGGGTGTCGATTCCGCCATGGACCTCACCACCCCTTCTTCCGCATGATGTCCGCCACCTTCAGCTCGATCCGCTTTTCTTCAAGGGACCAGCGGCGGGTGGCAGCCATCTCTATCTTGGAAACGAGAGTATCGATGGCCGCCGGCTTTTCCATAAGGTCCAGGGCACCGATGCGGATGGCCGTGGCGGCCTGCTCGAGGGTGGCCTTGCCGGTGAGGAGAATGACCTGTAGGTCGGGATTGATGTTCAAAAGCCCCTCCAGGGTCTCGAGCCCGTCCATTCCGGGCATGGCCATGTCCAGGACGATGGCATCAAAAACCTTACCCTCCGCCGCCGCCAGCGCCTGTTCCCCGCTGTGCGCCTTGACGACGCTCAGGCCCCTGGCTTCCAGTCTGTCCGACAGTACCTCCACGAAGTCCACCTCGTCGTCCACCAGAAGGACCGTGCAGTCACTCATTCAGCTTTCCTCCTCTTGAGCACCCCGGGGCCTCTCCCCGGAGCCGGCCGCCGTCAGAATCTGGACAAGACTGTCGATCTTCACCGGCTTCATGAGGTAGTCGAAGGCTCCAAGGGCCATTCCCTCTTCAATGCTCTTCACCGACCCGTGGCCGGTAAGGAGAATGACCTCCAGCTCTGGTCTGAGGCCCTTGATGCGACGGATGACCTCGATCCCCCCAAGGCCGGGCATCTTCACGTCCAGGAGTACGACATCGAATTCCCGGCCCTCCAGGACACTCAGGGCCTCGGCCCCCGTCGTCACCCCTCGGGCAGCAAACCCTCTGAGGTTCAGCCGCTCAGCCAGGGCGCTGACCAACTCCTCTTCGTCATCGACAATCAGGACTCGTAGAGCATTCATTCCGACTCCTACATCACAGACTCGCCCTTGGGCAGGGTTACGGTGAACCGGGTGCCCACCCCCACCTGGCTCTGGACCGAGACATCCCCTCCGAGTTTCTCGACAATCCCGTAGGTGATCGAAAGCCCCAGACCTGTTCCGGCACCTTTCTTGGTGGAAAAGAAAGGGTCGAAGATATGGGTCAGGTGCTCCTCAGGAATCCCTACGCCGTCATCCTGGATCCAAACCGCCACCGAGTCCGGGTCCGCCTCGATGATGCCGATCTGGATGCGGCCGCCATCATCCACCGCCGCAAACGCATTGTTGATGATGTTCAAAAAGACCTGCTGGAGTTGGCCCCGGTCGCTCACGATGTCCGGGGGGTCCACCGGGAAATCGAACTCGATCCTGATGTCCCGGTAGGCCGCCTCCTTCTCCAGGAACCCAAGGACCTCCTTCAAAAGAAGGTCGAGCTCGATGGTCTCGGTCTGGACCCTCATATGCTTGGCGAAGCCCAGGAGCCGGTGCGTGATACCGCCGCATCGGTCCGCAGACCTGAGGACCGAGTCCACCAGGTCGATCATCCTTTCCTTCGCCGGTGGAATTTCGGACATAAGGAGGAGGTCCTTCAACAGGCCGGCCTTCTCACTGATGATGGCCACCGGGTTGTTGATCTCATGGGCCACCCCGGCGCTGAGACGACCCATGGCCGCCATCTTGTTCTGGTACTCCATCTTGTGGTAGGCGGTGGCCCGGGCCAAATCCCCCTCCCGGACCCGATTCACCATCCAGACCGAGCCAAAGATCACCACCCCGAGGATCAGGACCACGCTTCCCCCGAGAAAGAGAATCAGATTCCGACGTAGGCTGGCCCAGCCCGGGTGGTCGGTCCTCCCCGGGCTCACCATTACCAGAAGGAACGGAGACCCCGCGATCTGGGTATACGCCACCAGGCGGGAACCGGACTCCGGGTCCTGGATCTCCAGTATTTCGGTCTGTGTGCTGAAGGGGAGGGAGGGGATCAGGGCTCGTTCCAGGACCGCCCCGTGGGAGCGGGAAGGGGTCTGGAGAATCCCGCCCTGGTTCATGAGAAACACGTCGCCGCCCGGCTGGGAAAGAAGGCTACCGACAAGACGGTTGATGTACTCGGTATCGATGGTGGCCCGGAGAACGAAACCATCTCCCCGGCCGATCTCCCGGTAGGAAGCGATGACGAAGTGGGGGGAGTCCCGGTATCCCATGAAGACCTCGCTCACATAGGTCCCCCGACGCGTCACTTCCTGGAACCATGGAGAGTCCCGGTAGTTCCTCCCCTCCAGCTCGTAGGGGCCCGCATAGGAAAGCTGGGTCCCATCGGCCTCGATGACCCCAAGGTCCGAAAAGCCTCCGAAGGAAGCCTTCATGTCCTCCAGAATGGTGTCGAGGGTGCCGGAGTTGCTGAGCTCATCGTGGCTCCGGTCCCGGGCCACGAAACGGAGGGCGGCGGTACGTTCGTCCAAGAAGGCTTCCAGGGCCAGCTTCCCGTTCGCCACGAAGCGTACGAAGGGGCGTTCCTGCTCCTCCCGAAAGGCCTGCTCGTACTGGAAATAGGCGACCCCCGTCATGATAAGAAGGGGCACAAGGGCAACCAGGGAAACCGAGAAAACCGCCGTCAACAGGATTTTCCTGTAGCGGGTCTGAGAGAGCAGAGACTCCCCATCCCCTTCGGGCGGTCCCCCTGGAGGGGCGCCCTTGGGAAGAAGATCGTTCATGGAGTGCGTCGCTCTCCCTGTTCTTTCCCGGCCTCTCCGGCTTTTTTGACGGCTCTCATCAGGTCATTGATATCTACCGGCTTTTGGAGGTAATCGAAGGCACCCAACCTCCGGGCCTCCACCTCTTCTTTGTCAGATCCGTGGCCGGTGAGGATGATGACCTGGACCTGGGGATAGTTCTTTTTCACAGCAGCAAGAAGTTCCATTCCCCCCATCCCCGGCATTTTCAGGTCCAGGACCATGACGTCCGGGAGCCCACCCTCCAGCATGGCCAGGGCCTGCTCACCGTTCAGGGCCACCTCGCTCCCCACGTCCCGCATCTCCATTCGCTCGGCCATGGTCCGGACGTAGTCCTCCTCGTCGTCCACCAGAAGGACTTTCAAGGCCGTGCCCCCGGGCCCCTCTTGGGCCTTCGCCACACGGGCCAGGCTGTGAGCCCGCTCCATGATTTCCCGGGCCTCGTCGGGCATTCCCCCCTCCGCAAAGGCCGCAGCCGTCATGCTCCGGTCGAAATCCTCTCGTTGCTCCCTTATGAACTCTTTGGCGGCTTGGATGCTTCTTTTCCAAGCCCCCTGGATCGTGCCCACAAGGGCAGTCATGTCGGCGGGCTTCTGGAGGTATTCGAAGGCCCCCAGGCGCCGCGCTTCCCTCTCCTCTTTTTCCCCTCCGTGACCCGTGAGGATAATGACCTGGATATGGGGATGGTCCCTTTTAACCTTTTCCAGAACCTCCATCCCCTGCATTCGAGGCATCCGAAGGTCCAGCACCATGACGTCCGGCGGGTTGGTATCCAGAAGCTCCAGGGCCTCCTCCCCGCTCAAAGCCACCTGGCAGTCCAGATCGCGCAGGTCCATGCGCTCCGCCATGGCCCTTACATAGTCTTCCTCGTCATCGACCAACAACACTCGAATCTCGCTCATTCCTTTTTCAACCCTCCCAGACCATTGGGGGCATGATCAGCCCACGGTCCCCTGGGAAAAGAGAATTCGAATTCCGAACCCGACGTCATACCGCTCGACGGAGGCGCCGAGCAACCCCGAAAGGTTCTCCAAGTCCTTCCAGCCCTCCGACTCCGAAGGCACCTCCAACCCGTCTAAAGCGTGCCCTGGAGCTCCGTGGTAGTCCACCAGGAGGGTTCCGCCCTCACTCCGAACTCCTACCGTAACCACCGACCCCTCCGGGAGTTCTTCCAGACAGCGCGCCATAGCGGCGAACAGGACCATGTGAAGGCCAAGAGGGCTCACAGGGAAGGCGCACCCCTTTTCCATCTCCCCGGGGACTACCTGCTGTCCCTTCTTCCGAGCGAACCGCTGGCCACGGAAGACCATCTGTTCCACTTCCTCACCGAGATCCACCGTGACCAGGCCATGGTCAAGGGAATGGGAGAGGCGGTTCAGGTTGGTGAGGAGCTCCGCTCCACGCTTCACCTGGGCCTCGATCCGGTCCACGGCCCGTAGGACCTTCTCCTTGTCCAACGCCCCCCGCTCCCCGGAGACATGAACCAGGTCCCCGATGAGGCCGCCTGACTCTTTGATGATGGCCAGAACGTTTCGGACCTCATGAGTGGCGCTGCCGGTCATGGCAGCCAGAAAGGCAGCTTCCGAGTGTTGGTAGACTCTCATCCTCGTCCGATTCCCTCGGGCACATCTCACCCCCCCGGTGGTGGGAGGGCAGTGGAAAACCGCCCGTTCTCGGGGCAGTCTAGCTCGAACCGTCGAAGGGTAAAAGTCGCGTCCCCGGCTGCTTCCCGGCAAGAGGGAAAGAAATCACGAATTGAGGGATAGACTGGTGCCTATCACGAGAATGAACACATGGAAGGGAGGGTCGGAAAAGGGCCGCAGGGCCCCCTTCCCTATCCGACCCCCGGCGAGAAAAGATCCAGCCCCCACCGAAAGACCCCGACGGAGATCAACAGGGCACCTTCCCATCGACTGAGTCGCCATCCGGATCGCATCAGAACCATGGTCAGGACCGTCATCGCCGAAAGCGCCATCAGGGACCCCGTCGCGGTCGCTTGGAGCTCCATCGTCTCGATGATGCCGGCCACGCCCAGGACCCCGAGTAGGTTGAAGATGTCGCTGCCGATCACGTTGCCAATACCAACGGTCGCATGCCCCCGAATTACCCCCGCGACGGTCGTCGCCAACTCCGGGAGGGAGGTGCCCGCAGCAACGATCGTTACCGCGATCACCCACTCCGTCATTCCGAACGCCCGCGCCAGGCCAGAGGAGGACACGACCAGGAGATGAGAGGCCATCCCGATCGATCCAAGACCCAGCACCAATCGGACTGATTCCCTCAAGGGCACACGCCGCCGGGCTCGCCATCCGGGGGGGGGCGGCGTTCCGCTTCGGCGTTGAAGCCAAACCATCCAGAGGTAAGCCACAAAGAGCGTGAAGAAAATCCAACCATCCCAGTGGTCGAGGCTCAGGTCGAAGCCCACCAGGATCAGGAGAAGGAGTGACGATCCAACCAGAACGGAGGCATCTCGCCAGACGAGCTCCTTTGTCGTAGGGATGGCCCGAATGAGGGCCGCCCCACCCAGGATCAACCCTAGGTTAAAAATGTTCGACCCGACGATGTTCCCCACCGAGATATCGTCTCGCCCTTCGAAAGCAGCCAAGAGGGTGACCGCAAACTCCGGGGCCGAGGTGCCAAACGCCACGACGGTGAGCCCCAGTACCAGTTCCGACATACCCAGGCGCTGGGCTATCACCACGGCCGAGTCCACTACGACCTTTGCACCCAGAGCCAGGAGAGTAGCTGAAGCCAGGATCACAAGGACGTTGGCCCAGAGGGGTAGGTTTTCCATGAGGGCGGAGTAGGAAGTGGATTAAGATGCTCTTAGGGCCCGTGCTCACGACTCGACCGAGGTGGGCAAGTTACTTCCTTGTGTTTCTCAGATCCATTCGAAATGTTAGAAAGGTTCGTTCGAAAAAAACTGAGGGCATCACAGTGTTGAATTTCAGCCACCTGCGCTATTTCCATGCCGTCGCACGGAACGGAAACCTCACTCGGGCCAGTGCTGAGCTAGGCCGGACTCCGCAGACCGTGAGCCACCAGATCAGCGTCCTCGAGAAGCGGTTGGGTGTGGATCTGTTCGAAAGAACAGGCCGGGGATTGACGCTCACCGAATCGGGAAAGGAGGTCCTGAGGTACGCTGAAGAGATCTTCTCTTTAGGGGAAGAGCTGATGGATGCGGTTGAAATGCGATTTGCGGATCGCCCGCGCCTCTTGACCCTAGGAGTCGCAGATGTCCTCCCGAAGAGAATCGCTCACGCCCTCATCATGCCAGCCTTCCGCCTGGGGCTTGACGTCAGGATCGTGTGCCGGGAGAGCTCGGCGGAGCGGCTCCTCGCCGATTTGGCGGTCCGGGACCTCGATGTGGTGCTCTCCGATGCCCCGATCCCCCCATCGGTTTCGGTCCGTGCCTACAACCACCTCCTGGGCGAGAGTGCCGTGAGCCTGATGGCATCCCCGAATCTGGCCCGCGCTCTCAAACCAGCTTTCCCCGATTCCCTGGACGGGGCTCCAGTCTTGTTGCCCACGGAAGGGGCCACGCTCAGGCGTGAGTTGGATCGATGGTTTGATGCTCGGGAGATCCGACCGCTGGTAATGGGAGAGTTTGATGACAGTGCCCTCTTGAACTTCTTTGCGAAGTCCGGCGTCGGCTCGTTTGCGGTACCCTCAGTCATCGCCGAGGAGCTGGCCGTCGAAATGGGGGTCGAGATCGTTGCGACACTGGACGGCATCATCGAGCAGTACTTCGCAATTTCTCTAGAACGGAGGGTGAAGAACCCTGCGGTTTCGGCAATCTGTAAGGGGGCGCGGGCTGAGTTTTTCGCGTGAATCAAGCCCGAACGGGAGGGGATGACGCTGACGATTCCCTCAGCGGACAGAGTGCCCCACGGCGGCGACCACCTCATCGTTTTCGGGGGACCGAAGGAAGTGGCAAACGCGGCCGCGCTGGCTCGAGCGGTGGATGGGTAAAGGGGGAGGTCAGCGTCACCCTCACGGGGCCCACCCTCACCGATCCTACGGCTGGTTCACGGTTTCTAACAAACCTGAGAGGAGGCAGGGAGCCTCCACAGGATGCCGGAGGGGCTTTTCGGAGTGAACCTCGTAGTGGTTCCGGCGGCCCTCACGCGTCCGAGTGACGTATCCTGCTTCGCAGAGATCCGAAATGAGGCGTTGGACGGCCCGCTCCGTGATTCCCACACGAACGGCTATATCTCGGGTCCGAATCGAGGGGTCCTCATGGACGCAGATCAACACATGAGCGTGGTTCGTCAGGAAGGTCCATTCCGCCCTGTCCAAATGCGGGGTGCTGCGTATTCCAGTCATGGCATCACAGGGACTTGGGGGAAGCATGGTGCGAACGGCTCGAGCGATTGCCGACAACTATTTCGTGGCATATTTTTCATGTAACATCATGCACCTCCGCTGGTCAAGAGGCGTGCGCTTGGAACCCGGGTCTCGAGAAACGAGTCCCGGGAGATCTTGGGGATTCGACAACCAACCCGTGGGGAGGGACCTCCGAATGTCGGTGTCAGCCGAGGAAGCGCTTCGCAGGCTCGAAGCAGGGAACCGCCGGTTCAGACAGGGTCGCCCCGAAACCGGGCAGTCGGGTGAGGGCGGTTCCAGGTTCGTGGATTTGTCCAGTGGACAAGAGCCGTTCGCCGCGGTTCTGGGGTGCTCGGATTCACGAGTCCCAGTGGAGATGATCTTTGACCAGGGACCCGGCCGGTTGTTTGTGGTCCGGGTGGCGGGACACGTAGTGGGTCCCACGGGAATCGGTAGTCTGGAATTCGCCGTGAAGGAGCTGGGAGTTCCCCTGCTTCTCGTGTTCGGTCACACCGGCTGCGGGGCGATCGCTGCCTCCCTGGCCCCGAAACCCAGAGCGGGATCGGAATATATCACCGACAACCTGGGCGAGATCACCGGCCGGATTTCGATGAGCCTTCATGCCTGGGGCCAGACCGTTTCCACCGGGAACAAGCCTTCTTCCGAGGAAGTGGAGCGCTTCCATGTGAGGGAGGTCGTCAGAGCTCTGGTCCGGCAGTCGGACCTGGTCGCGGACGCGGTCCAAGCGGGAGAACTCCACATCGTCGGATCGATCTACGACCTCAAGACCGGCCACGTGGAGTTTTTTGAGGAGGCGTCCGCCCCGATTGGGGGGGATCTTCCCGTCGGGGCGGTTGGGGACTGAGGGATAGACGACCAACGCCCTGAGTTACGAAGACCCCTCGGTCATTCGCCTGATGCGTCGCAACGCATCCTGGGCAGCCTCTTTCACCCCCTCGTCCGAGTCCCGGAGTGCCTGGAGAAGCGGATTCACTCCCCTTTGACTGCCGATCTGCCCCAGCGCGTGCACAGCGACCGACCGTACCGACCCTTCCGGG
>JBDRDQ010000290.1:0-3517 GCA_043820695.1 Gemmatimonadota bacterium
ACACTCCAAATGGGCCGCTCTGCTGGCACGGATCTATGAGGTATTCCCACTCATCTGCCCGTCTTGCCAAACGCCTCTCACCTTCATCGCGTTTCTGACCGACCTTGTGCCCATTGCCCAGATCCTCGCCCACATCGGTGAGCCCACCTCGCCACCGCTCCTCCACCCCGCCAGGGGACCGCCCCAAACTGAATTCGATCTCGGTGGCCCCGACGCGGAAGAGGTCGCCCGGGAATCCCTCCCCGACGACCTCGACCAGACCCCCGACCTCGATCCCGCCGAGCCCGACCCCATTCCCGAGGATCACTTCGACCAGACCCAGAGCGGCTAGTCCCTCAGGCTCACCCGCCCCGCCCCAGGCGCACCCCCCCGAACCCGAAAACCCGCCTCCCACCCCCGACATCCCCTCCCCTCCTCCTTTTTGCCCGTCCCCACGACCTCACTCACATCTCTCTGTAGCCTCAGCAGCCCATAGGGTTCTTGGATTGCCTATCCCCCGCCGAAGCTCTAGTTGGGTCCGCCGGCCGTTGGGTGCTACTCGAAGTCTCCGACACTGGCATAGGAATGGATGAAGCCACAACATCCCGCGCTTTCGAACCGTTCTTCAGTACCAAGGAGTTGGGGAAGGGAACCTGCCTGGGACTCGCGATGGTTTATGGGATTGTCGAGCAGACCGGGGGCGTTGTCCGGATCAAGAGCGAAGTCGGATCAGGCACCACGATCAGCATCTACTTGCCCCAGGCTGCCACGGAGGAGGAGGAGGTCGAGTTCGGTGGGGGTTGGGGTCATGATCTCCAAGGAAGCGGTCAGGCCAAAGCCGATGGACCACCGGGCCGCGACCTTCGGGGAGGTGGGCTGATCTTGGTGGTGGAGGATCAGGAACCCGTGAGACGGGGGGTTCAAAAATCCCTTGAGTCCTCAGGCTACAGGGTGCTCACGGCAGAGGACGGCGTTACCGCCTTCGGCATTCTCGAGGGCTACCAGGGGTCCATCGATGTCCTCCTGACGGACGTGGTGATGCACGGCATGGGTGGAGCCGAGCTAGCGTCGAGAGCGCCCATGCTTCGACCCGGCATCGCGGTCATCTACATGTCGGGATACACAGATGACGATGCGATCGCGCCGAAGTGGGTGCTTGAGCCGGGGGCTACTTTCCTTCAAAAGCCCTTTACGCGGGATGAGCTGGCCCGGGCTGTCAGGGGGCGGTTGGATCGGTCGGACGGGCCCGGTGGGCCCCGCGTCCCAACCAGTTAGTCCAGACCCATTGTCGAGGGAGGCAATCGGTCCGTCCTGCACACGGAGGGCCGTATGCCCCGTGGAGGACACAGGTTAGGAGCAGACCAGGACGCCGAAAAGGTCCCTTCGCCACACGACCTCCGGCCGGAATCCGGCCTTTCGCAGCCACTCGAGTTCCTCGGCGAGGGGAAAATGAGTGTCCTCTTCAGCCCACGCGGCCAGATAACGACTCGCCTCGTCCGGCGAATAGTGCTGTTCCAGGTGTCGGCGCCACGCTGCCCTACCTCGTTCCGCTAGGGTCTCGAGGGTGTGGGGAAAGCAGTCCGCCATCAGCAGAGCGCCCTTGCTCCCCAAGGCCTGGCGGCACCGCTCGTACAACTCCACCTTGGACTCTGGATCAGACACATGGTGAAGAGAGATGGACGCCACGATCAAGTCGGACTTCGGAAACTCCATCTCGAGGAAATTCCCGCAACGTAGCTCCACCCCGTCCTGGCTCCGAAAACGTGACCGGGCCATGTCCAAGATCTCGGGATCAAGGTCGATCCCGATCAGTTTAGCATGGGGCCTTACCCTAAGGCATCGTCTGGCCAGGGCCCCTGTTCCAACCCCGAGATCAAGAATAGTGGGCGTCTTGCCTGCCAGGAAGCCGACGACCTGCCCCAGTTTTTCGAGCATTTCCTCGTAAAAGGGGACAAAGGTGGGAATCCTCGAGTCGTACTCGGCCAAAGGAATTCCGAGATGGGACGAAACTCCCGGTTGGTTCGACATGGCTCCCCATGATTCTCCGGTTACCCGGTCTGGAGAGAACCCCGAGCCCTGCAACTCCCGCCTATAGTCCCGAGAGTTCGATAGATCGTGGGCACCTATTGGTCGGCGCCGAGGGGCGAGAGAAAGAGCCCCTCGCCTTTCCGTCCCTTCATGTGCTTCTCGAGACCGACGCGTCGATCATGACCCACATCGGTAACCTTCCGCAAGGGGAGGGAACCCTCCGGAAGCGTCAGCCATGTGTCGAGCGAATCCCTCCGCTTCCTCTCGACTCAAGCCCGGCACGCTGGCCAAGAGTTCAGGAAGATCCCGGGGGTCGGGTCCAAAGCATCGTTCCCCCGACTTACCTCATCTTTAGGAGGAGCGGAAGCACAAAGAACACGGTCACGCAAACGCCCGACGCGGTGAAGAACACTCCGTTCATTCCCCCCACCGCGAACACAACGGCCATGATCAGAGGACCCATGGACTGTCCGATCCGGATCACCATTCCGTTCACGCCCATAAACACCGCCCGGTGTTCCTCCGGGGCCTCACCAGCCAGGAGGGTCAGGACCACCGCGTAGTTCCACGCCTGTCCCACCCCGAAAATCCCCACAGCCAGGGCCACCCACCAATAGCTGGGGACCAGCGGGATCATGATGAACGAGACGGCAAAGAGCACAAAGGCAACGGGGAGGAGCCGATCTGGAGAAACGAACCGGCTGAGGAATCCCAGGCGGGAGGCCGTGGCCGCCGTCGCCAGCGATCCCAGGGTCATGACCAACCCGATGGCCGGGGGTGAGGATCCGAACCGGCCGGACAGGTGAAGGGGAATGAAGGTCATGTAGGCCCCGTACAGAACCACGAATGAGAGGAGGGTCGCCATGTAGAGGCCCATGACCCGGGGCGTCCTCATCCCGGTCCAGGCGTCGCCCAGGTAGGCGGTGAAGCTCGCCTGGGTTTTGGTTGGATCCAGCTCCAGGATGAAGAGGGCGGCCGCACCTACGGCGAGGCCGAGAATGGGGAGGGCAAAAGGCACGTACCATCCGAATAGGGCCAAACCACCTCCAATTGCGGGCAAGATGGCCGAACTGACGCTCAGCACCGAAGCCTTATACCCCATGGCTTCGGTGCGACGGGCCCCCTGGTAAAGATCTCCCACCAGGGTCGCCGTCAGGGACCCCAACGACGCGCCGCCGACCCCCTGAAGAAAGCGGAGGGCGAGAAGGAGTTCGAAATCCCGAGCCAGGGCGCAGGCACTCCCAGCCAGGGCAAACAGGACCAAGGCCGGCACCAGGACCTGCTTCCTTCCGAACCGGTCGGCCAGTACTCCGTAGACCGGTGTGAGGATGATTCCCGGCAAGGCATAGAAGGTAATGAGCAGCCCCACCTGCTCCGGGGAGATGCCGAAGGCCTCCACCACCGCCGGGAATACCGGCGTGAGGGAGGAAACCCCCATGACCACAACGAAGGTGATGCTGAAGATCACATGGAGGTTTCGGTCCAGGAGAAGGTGACGCTCCACCGGAGG
>JBDRDQ010000291.1:0-7546 GCA_043820695.1 Gemmatimonadota bacterium
ACTCGGGGGGTGGGGGCACCCCCCCCCCCCCCCCCTTCCATAAGCCCACTCTTCCTCCCTTCCTCCGCTTTCCCATCACCCAGGTGGGCCGCCAGCCCTGAAGGAACCAGCCCTTAACCGTTCTTTCTCTGGAACATCTTCTTGACGCCCCGGTCGTCTAGGTTGATCTCCCAGGACTCAGCACCCACGGTCATGGTGGCCGTGTTGTCGCCATCGAACGTAATGGTGGCCACGACGTCCCTTACCTCTTCCACTCCGTCGACAGTTCTCACGGCATGGATGGTCCGCGTGATACTCCCCGACTTGGGATAGGGGTTGTCGGCCCTGGGAACGACCCTCACTACATTGGTGATGACTCCGGAACTGGTCATGTCATAGGTCCTGACCTCACCGCCCTCAGGGTGCCTGCTCCTCTGAACGGTCCCGTTTGAGGTGCCGTTCCAAGTACGTTCGGTTTCCGCCCCCTCCAGGCCCGTGACGGTCATGTCCCGGTGCCGCGCGATCTCCGCGCTCCAGAAGGTGTGAGTCACCTCCCGGGTCAGGTCCGCCACGATGTGCATTTTGGCGGTGGTCTCGGCGTTGTAGTTGGACTGCACAACCCCCGCCGCATCGAAGAAGGTGACGGTCTTGCTGAAACTCCTGCTCCCCTGGATCTCGACTCCCACGGCCTCCGGTGCGAAACCGGTCCCGGCCCACACCGTGGAACTCTCCATGTGAGCCAGGTCCTGGAACATCCCGTCCGCTGCTACCAGTGCTGCGTCCAGCCGCAGGCCGGCGTCATCGAAGGCGTTGGTGTTGGTGGCGCCATCCTCACACGCTGCTGCGCCCAAGGCCAGAACGGCTGCAAAGGCGAAGGGCTTCATCCTCATCGTCATCACTGGTTCCTCCTTCGGAAGTATCAATCTGTTTCCGATCTCTAAGATGCACACGAATCAGGGTTCGTTAAATTGGAAGGAGTGCAGAGAAAGGGCCACTCTTCGATGTCCCGTAACCCAGCCTGGCATGAACCGAACCAACCGAGGTGTCCGCTCAGCCCAAGCCGGTTTGCTCACCAATGCCGGTCTGGCGGTGATCAAAGTCCTGACCGGGATTCTTGGCCACTCCTACGCGCTCATCGCTGACGGGGTGGAATCCACGACAGACGTCTTCTCCTCCCTCGTCCTTTGGAGGGGCCTCAACGTCGCGGCTCGCTCTCCTGACGAGGACTATCCCTTTGGATATGGGAAAGCGGAGAGCCTATCCGCTGCTGTCATCTCTCTTCTCCTCATGGGGGCTGCGTTCGGGATCGCCATACAGGCCGTCCGGGAGATCGTCACACCCCACCATGCCCCGGCCCCTTTCACGTTGGGGGTCCTTATTCTCGTAGTAGCTGTGAAGGAGACCCTTTTCCGGAAGGTCTTCGCGGTCGGTGACGAGATGGACAGTCTCGCGGTTCGGGCCGATGCCTGGCACCACCGATCCGACGCCATAACCTCCGTCGCTGCCTTCGTCGGCATCGGCGTCGCCCTCATCGGCGGCCCGGGGTGGGAGCCGGCGGATGATGTGGCCGCTCTCCTCGCCTCAGCGGTCATCCTCTTCAACGGCATCCGCCTTCTGCGTCCCGCGGTCCAGGATCTCATGGACCGGGCCCCGGATCAGGCGCTCCTCGAGAAAGTGACTGAGGTGGCCAGGAAGGTTGAGGGTGTGGGAGCTACGGAGAAGATCCTGGCACGTCGGGTGGGTGGAAAGCATCGGGTGGTTCTGCATGTCCAAGCCGATCCTGGCCTCTCCTTAAAAGAAGCTCACGATCTTGGTGGCAGGGTAAGAAGTCGGATCGTGGAGGAGGTTCCGTCCGTTGTGGATGTTCTGGTCCACATGGAGCCCCTCTAAAGGGGAACGGTCGAAGGACCCGGCGACCTCACCTCGTCATCCCGAGGACCATCCCGCTGATGTAGGGCACCAGCCAGATTCCCCACACGACCAGGCTGAACCGGTGGAAATGGCGCCTGACCCGGTCGCTTCCCTTCCTGACCACCCGTGTGGCCCAAATGGCATGGGTCAGCATGAGCCAGAGGGCGATCTGGCCAGAGATAGTATGGGCGCTGGCCCAGTCGAAACCGGGATGGATGAGCTCCATGGCCAGCGTTCCGGATGTGTCGAAGAGAAACCCCGTCCAAAAAGCCGCTACGTGCCAGCCCTTTAGATAACGGGCCAGATGTTCGGCCCAGACACCCACCGAATAGAAGATCAGAGCCAGGGTGATAAGGATGGTGGCGGCCAGGGTGAGTCCATTCATGGGGATCAGCCTAACAGGAGCGACGAGGGCGAAGCAACCGTGTCATTGGCCAGTCGGTCACCGGCCGCGTTTCACGCCTGATAGATGACAGTCCAGGGAGTTACGGAGTCGTCACGAGAGGCACGCTGGCGATTCACGGGGCCGGAACCGGTGTGAAATCTCGAACTGCCATTTACCCCGGGCGAGAGTCTCGGCTGTGGGCAGGTTGATGGCCTGGGTGGAGTGGAAGACCGTCAAGGGTGGCTGAGGCCTGGGGACCAGGACTCCCGGAGGTCAGGGCTCCCGGCCCCCGGGAGGAATGTTCTCTACGCCCATCCCCTCCCGGGGAACCTCAGCCAGCGTTCGGATTTTGAGACCCGCCTCCGCTTGGTCGAAAGTCAGGTCCGTTTCCAATCGGACCGTCCGTGGCCGACCTGGGAGAAGATCGAAGAAGTTATCGGAGAAACGGGCACCATCGAGGCTGAGGTAGACGTCCTTGGCCAGGACGTCGGACTCCAGGGTGAGGATGACTGCCCCCTCTTCCGGAGTGACTTCAAAGCGGATGGTGGGGGCCCTCAGCCCGAGCTCCTTCGGCGGATGGAAATAGAGGAGTGCGGACTGGCCCGGAGCCTCGCTGCCGGTCTCGATGAACTCTCCCACCAACACCACCCGTCGTGGATCGGCTTCTCCCAGAATGGACGAGGCGGATCCCTCCCAGAGAGGCCGGCTCTGGTTGGCCGGAAGCAGAGTGAGGACGGAGGCCTGCCATAGGACCTTCCCGTCGAATTCCATGAGTTCCAGAATGAGCGTTCCCTCCACAGGCCGGGTCAGCTCCGACACGCCCCAGATTTCCAACGTGTCTCCATGCAGGACCGGGGATATCAGGACCGGAGCGAAGGCGTCCCTGGCAGCGTAGTGCAAGGCCTTCCAACGGCCGAAATAGTCCCGGCTCGACCAGGAGACTACGGGCCAGGTGTCGTTGAGTTGCCAGTAGAGAGTCCCCATGGTCCGGGGTTTGGCCCTGCGATGAGCCTCGAACGCCGTCCGCATCCCCCGGGCCTGGAGGAGTTGGCTCACGTAGACGAAGTCCTCGAAGGACGGAGGAACGGGATAATCCCGCTCCATGTAGCTTTTGATGAGCTCGTTTCCGATGGGGTGCTTCTGATGGACCAGGAGGGTTGGATCGAAAAGGGCTCGGTCCTCCGGCTGGGTGACCGCGGCCAATGTCTCCATGGGCGGGAAGGCCTGGAAACCGAACTCGCTGGAGAACCGGGGGAGCTTCTCGGCGAAGATCTGGAAGGGCTCCTGCCCGTGCCAGACTCCCCAATAGTGGCTGTCGCCCCGGTTCAGACTCTCCGGATTTCCCCACCCCAAACTCGGGGAGGAAGGCCAGTACCGCCGCCCCGGATCCTCCGCAGCCACCACTCCGGGGAGCACGCCGTGGAAGATGGCTTCATAGGCGTTCCAGACCGCCGCCGAATCCTCGGGCGTGTCGTAGTTCCGGGCCCAACCCCAGTTCTTCCAGCCCTCGTCCATTTCGTTGTTGCCACACCAGAGGGCCAGGCTGGGGTGACCCCTGAGGCGTCGCACCTGATGGGTGGCTTCGGCCCGGACATTGGCGAGGAAGAGGGAATCGCCCGGGTACATCCCGTTGGCGAACATGAAGTCCTGCCAGATGAGGATTCCCTTTTCGTCCGCCAGCTCGTAAAACCGATCCTCTTCGTAAATCCCCCCGCCCCACACACGGAGCATGTTCATGTTCGCGCCGAGTACATCCTGGAATAGCGCCTGGTAATCCTCCTCGGTGACCCGGGGAGAGAAATGATCCAAGGGGATGACGTTCGCCCCCTTCATGAAGACGGGGACCCCATTCACACGAAAGAAGAAAGACTCACCGATGGAGTCGGGTTCGGTCACCAACTCCAGGGTCCGAAGGCCGAAACGGGTCGTAAGGGTATCGGTGCGTCTACCGGCTTTCAGGATGGCCTGGGCGGTGTAGAGATGTGGCTCCCCAAGGCCGTTGGGCCACCATAGCTGAGGGTTGGGGATTCGGATGGGTACCTGGAACCGGTTGAGGCCTGGGCTCAGGACCGCTTCGTACCGCACGGGCTCGAAGATGCTGTCCGTGCCGTTGAGGGTAAGGATGGCCGGGATCCCCCCGGCGGCGGCTCGCCGTTCGGCCTCCGCCCTGGAGACCTGAAGCTCTATGGTTGCGGTGAGAAGAGCCGAATCCTCGGAGAGGGAGTCGGTGGTCAGGTGAAGGTCGGAAATGCGGGCCCCGCTCCAGGCCAACAACTCCACCGGTCTCCAGATTCCGCTGGTGACAAAGCGTGGGCCCCAATCCCAACCGTAGTGGTAGGCGGCTTTTCTGACGAAGACCCGGGAGGGCGGGTCTCCCCGGTCATTCCCGGCCGGTAGCTCGTAAGCCAGGGCTGCTCTGGCCTCCAGGGCCGGTGGAATGGGAGAGCTGAAATGGATCTCCAGCGAGTTCTCGCCCGGACGGAGATCCTGCTTCACCTCGACGGTCCAGCCCCGGAACATGTTGTCGGCTTTGAGAACGGTGCGGCCGTTCAAACGAACGTCAGCGAAGGTGTCCAGCCCATGGAAGACGAGCTCCACCACTTCCTTTTCGAGGAGTTGGGGGCTGACCTGGAACGTCGTCCGGTATACCCAGTCCTCCTCTCCGATCCACTGAAGGACCAACTCCCTGTCCCTCCAGAAGGGGTCGGGGATGAGGCCGTTGGCCAGCAGGTCCGTGTGGATCGTCCCGGGTACGGTGGCCGGGAGCCAGCTGGAGAGGTCGTCGATGAGCTCCTCGGGCAGGTCCACGCCGGGCGCCTGGTCGCCCCGGCTGAACTCCCATCCCTCCGTCAGATTCACCACCTCCGAGGACGGCATGGGGGGTTGGCATCCGAACGCCAGGAGCCCGGCGAGGAGGACTGGGGACAGGGCCTCGAAGCGGGATCGACCGGATTTCGGTCCCCCCCGGATCCTCCGTACCGGGGTCCTCATTCCCAACTCCTTCTCAAAGGGTGGGCCTCGGTGTTGAAGATCACCTCGTCGAAATCTAGGGTTCCGGAAGGAGCGAAGAGGAGGTACGCGTACTTCAAGGTTTCAGCCAGGAAGAAGCTCTCCATGGCGTCGGCCTGTACCTTTGTCCGAACGTCCTCCAGGTGGGCATACGCGACATCGTTCCGGCACCAGCGGACGATGCGTTGGAAGATGTCCCACCCCATGGCCTTGTACCGGTCGTCGCCGGTGAGGGTGTGAAGGATGTAGGCCGATTCCAGCGCTTCGGGCCGGAGGGGGTACCCGGCGTGAACGACCTCCATGGTGGAGTAGTCCATCTGCTCCGGCTCGATGTCGAAGGTGGTCCACATGAGGTGGGCCGACTCCATGAGACGTGCTGCCCGGTCGATGTCCCCTCCCAACGCCAGTACTCCTGGCCAGAAGGCGTCCAACGCCCCGAAGCGGGTCTGGGATCTCTGGCCGGTATTCATGTCGGCGTGCCCGTACCAGAGGCGCCCATCCACCTCATCGGCCAGGTACCGGTTCACAGGGCCCACGCTGGCCTCCCACATGTCCTTGAAGTCTGGGTCGTTGAAGAGGAGCCAGGCCTTGAGGAGGTACTCGTAGTACGAATCGATCATTCCCGAGAGGTGGGATGACGTGTTCTGCCACTCCCCCGTTTCCACGTCGATAGTTGTACCCACCAGGCCGATCTCGGACCGCCGGGAGAACACAGCCATAACTCCGGCCTTCGCCGCGTCATAGTAGACCGGGTTTCCGGTGATCCGGCTCAGGGCGCCGAACTCCAGCATCAAGGTGCCGATCTCGGCGGGGTTGTTCACCTGCCTTTCCCGTTCACCGGTTCGCAGGTTCACCCTTACATAGGGCATTCCTGTGGCCGACTCGAAGGCAGGGAGCATGCGATCGGCGAGATCTGTAGCCAACTCGAGGACCCTGGGATCGCCGTCCATCTGGTAGGCCGTCAAAAGGCCTCCCAGGATCCGGATGGTGACCTCGAAGATCTGGACGGGAAAATCGTGGTCGAAAGAGAGTCCCTCCAGGATCAACTCTTTCGCCTCGGCGGCCTCCTCTTCCAACCCCATGAGGAGCATGGTGTCGAAAGCGTCCAAGGGGGTCATGACCAGGGAAGCTCCGTACCAGTTTCTTCCCGTCCGGCTGAGGGGGCGGAGTGCATCCATCCCCCGGGCGTATTCGAGGTAGCCGTTCCAGGCGTGGAGGAACTCGGACTTCACGGCCTCGGCCATCTGGGCGTCGGACGGGAGGTCGGTTGGCGACGGAGGGGCGGAGTGAGCCGAGGGCCCGGGCCCGGGCGCCGACATGGAGGCCTCGGCCGCAATCCGGTTCAGTCGTTCATCGGATTGGCTGGGAGGCCGGGCCTCCTGGGCGGTTCCCCACCTCGAGGGCTCCGGCCCCATTTCGAGTGCCAGAATTCCACCCGAGGCGATTTCGCTGTGCGTCAGGAAGGTCCGGTTCAGGGGCGCACCGTTCAGGAATGCGGCCTGGACATAGGGAGTTTCAGCTGAAACGTCCGGCGCCCGAATAGTGAAGGACTTCCCTCCGTCCAGGTCGATGGTGGCCTCGGGAAAAAGGGGGCTTCCCAGGACCCAGATTCCGTCCGCCGGGTTCACCGGGTAGATCCCCAGAGCCGAGAGGACATACCAGGCCGTCATCTGGCCGCAGTCCTCGTTTCCGCTCAGGCCGAAGGGGGTATCGTCATATTGGGTCCTGAGAATCTCCCTTACCCGATCCGCGGTTTTCCACGGTTGCCCCGCGTAGTTGTAGAGGTATGCGATGTGGTGACTCGGCTCGTTCCCGTGGGCGTACTGTCCGATCAGGCCCGAAATGTCTGCGGAAACGTTCTCGCCGGTGATCTCGGAGTCCATCTCGAAGAGGGAATCCAGCTTGGCGAGGAACTGCGCTTCCCCGCCCATCCCCTCCATGAGCCCCCGGACATCGTGAGGAACGAACCAGGTGTGCTGCCAGGCGTTTCCTTCAGTGTAGTCGGTTCCCTCCCTGTGGTCGGATCGCCGTGGATCGAAGGGCTCGGCCCATGCGCCCTGGGCAGTCTTTCCCCGCATGAAACGGGTGTCGGGATCCAGGAGGTTTCTCCACCAAGAGGAGCGGATGATGAAGTGCTCGTAGACGTCCTCCACCTCCAGATCCAGAGCCATGGAGGCGATGGCCCAGTCGTCGAAAGCGAACTCCAGAGTCTTGGTCACGGATTCCACTTCGAGCTCTGTTGGGACATACCGATGAGCTTTG
>JBDRDQ010000292.1:0-7392 GCA_043820695.1 Gemmatimonadota bacterium
GATTCCGGGTGACCCGTATACGTACTACGTGGGCGCGGCGTCTGGGGGTATCTACAAAACCACGGACGGTGGGGTGAACTGGGCCCCGATTTTCGACGAGCAGCCGGTACAATCCATCGGGGCTCTGGCCATCTCGGTGAGCGACCCGAACATCGTCTGGGCCGGTACCGGGGAAGGGAAGATCCGGAGCCACATCTCCGTGGGGCAGGGGGTCTACAAGTCCATGGATGCGGGGGAGAGCTGGACTCTCATGGGGTTGGAGAAGACCGGGCGCATTCCCCGGGTGGTGGTGCACCCCACGAACCCCGATATCGTCCTCGTTTGTGCCCTGGGCCACGCCTACGGGCCCCAGCCGGAGCGGGGCGTTTTCCGCACCACCGATGGAGGCGCCACCTGGGACCATGTGCTCTTTGTGGACGAGAACACCGGGTGCTCCGACCTGGCGATGGACCCGGTGAATCCCCGGGTCCTCTTTGCCGGAAGCTGGCAACTCGAGATCCATACCTGGGGGCGTACCAGCGGCGGCCCCGGTGGCGGCCTTCATGTCTCGAGGGACGGCGGCGCCACCTGGACCCGGCTCGCCGGAAACGGGCTTCCCGCGAAGCCGGTAGGGAAGGTGGCGGTCGGTATCGCTCCGTCGAATCCCCAGCGGGTGTACGCCATGTTCGAGACCGGGGACGGACTCCCCTGGGATGGGCAGCCGACGGAGGATGGCCAGCTCTGGAGGTCGGAGGACGGTGGGCGCCGTTGGACAATGGTGAACCGGGACCGGAATGTCATGGGGCGGGCCCACTACTACTCGCGTATGGCGGTAGCCCCGGACGATCAGGACGAGGCCTACTTCATGACCAACGGCTTCGCCACCTCCATCGATGGCGGGCTTACCCTGAACACGGTGCCCCGGGCCCAGGCTCCCGGGGGTGACCACCACGACATGTGGATCGACCCCACCAACGCCGACCGGATGATCGTAGCCCACGACCAGGGTCTCTCCATCTCCATCAATCGTGGGAAGAGCTGGTTCCGGCAGCGCTTGACCAACGCCCAGATGTACCACGTCACGGTGGACAACATGGTCCCCTACAACGTCCTCGGGAACAAGCAGGACGAACCTTCCTACAGGGGGCCCAGCAACGGCCGAACGGGTAGAGGGATCGCAAGGGGCATGTGGCATTCCGTGGGGGGTGGTGAGAGTGGATGGGCGACGCCCGACCCGGTGGATCCCAACCTCATCTGGTCATCGGCCTCGGGGTCGGGGATGGTGGGAGGGATCGTCGTGCGGTATGAGGAGGACCGGAGGCAATTCCGGAGCGTGGAAGTGTGGCCCCAACAGAGCCGAGGCGCTGCGGAAGGGGTTCGCTATCGCTTCATCTGGGATGCACCCATCCACCTCTCCCCCCACGACCACAACACCGTCTATGTCGGCAGCCAGCACGTGCATCGAACCCGGGATGGAGGACAGAGCTGGCAGGTGATCAGCCCTGACCTCACCCTCAACGATCGGAGCCGTATGGGGCTCTCCGGCGGGCTCACGCCTGACAATATTGGTGTGGAATACGCCGGGGTGGTCTACGCCATCGCCGAGTCTCCCCTTGAGCAGGGTCTGATCTGGGTGGGTACCAACGACGGACTGGTCCAGCTCTCGCGGGACGACGGCGCCACCTGGACCAACATCACGGCGAACCTCCCGGACTTTCCGGCGTGGGGGTCGGTCCGGAGCATCGTTCCCTCCCGGTACGATGCAGCTACCGCCTACCTGGCCGCGGACTTCCATCAGGTGAACGGACGGGATCCGTTCGTCTATCGGACCAGGGACTACGGTCGCACTTGGGACAAGATCATTGCCGGAATTCCCAGGAGCATGCTCAGCTATACCAAGGTCATCGCCGAGGATCCCGTACGGCGCGGGCTCCTCTACCTTGGGACCGAGAATGCTATCTACGCTTCATTCGACGATGGCGACCACTGGCAACCGCTCCAAAACGATCTGCCCCACGCTCCGGTGTCGGGGATCGTCATCCAGGAGCATTTCAACGACCTGGTCATCTCTACCTATGGAAGGGGCTTCTGGATCCTTGATGACCTGGCGCCGTTGCAGCAGCTGACGCCTGAAGTGATGGCTTCGGAGGCCCATCTTTTCGAGCCCCGGGCGGCCTATCGCTTCCGCACCATCACACCCCTGTCCACCACGTACGACGACCCGACGACGGGGGAGGATCCCGAGTACGGAGCATCCATCAACTACTGGCTCGGTGCTCCAGCCTCAACCGCGCCCACGGTCACAATCCTGGATGGATCTGGAAACGTCGTGCGCACTCTCCGGGGCACCAATATCGCCGGTATCAACCGTGTCCACTGGGATCTGGAGGACGAGCCGAGCACTGGGGCACGACTCCTCACCAGCCCGATGTACGCGGAGCATATCACGGTTGGGCCGGAAGGGCGGAGTGCCCCGGGAGCCTCGTCCATTTCCCTCCTCATGCCCCCCGGCAGCTACACAGTGAGGCTCACCGCAGGAGAGGTGGAGCAGACCCAACCCCTCACCGTCCTCAAAGACCCGAACTCCGGTGGGAGTGAGGCCGAGATCGACGAGCAACTCTCCCTCCTTTCCGCCATCAAAGCGGATCTTGAGCTCGCTGCATCGGCGGTCCGCCGCATTGAGGCCTTACGGATCCAACTAGCTACGGTGCGACGGGTCGTGAAGGATGCCGAGGCGTTGGGGGCGATGGACGCTTTGGCGGAGAAGCTCGTTGAGCTCGAGATGAAGCTGGTCGACTTGCGGCTCACCGGTCAGGGTCAGGACGGAGTGCGCTTCGACTCAAAGCTCATGGGGAAGCTGGGGTACCTTGCCGGTGGTCTGGCTGGCGCCGATTTCAGACCGACGGACCAGCAGGTGGAGGTGCAGGGGATTCTGGCGGGGCAGCTTCGGGAGCACCTTGACTCCCTCGACCTACTCATGAGGGAGGACCTGGCGGAGCTCAATGCGCTGCTCCGCGAAAGGGGGGTGCCGAACATCGGCGGCGTGATGGGCTGAAGAGAAACGGCGTGATGGGCTAAGGAGAGGCGGTGGAATTGGCGAGAAGAATGGGGGAGGGCGGCGGCCGTGACGGGAAACCGTCACGGCCGCGCCCTCCCCGATCGGTTCCGCTGCTTCTTAGAACAGCCCCGTCACCTTCCCCGTCACCGGATCTACGTCGATGCGGCGGTAGGCTGCATCGGAGGCCGTTCCGGGCATGAGCTTGATGTCTCCTGCCACGGGTACCACGAAGCCGGCGCCCCGGTAGGTCAGGACGTCCTGGATGGGCAGGGTCCAGCCCTTCGGGCGGCCCTTGAGTCCTGGGTCGTGGGAGAGGCTCAGGTGGGTCTTGACCATACAAACGCCCATCTGCTTGAGCTCGGCGTCGGCCTCGACCCTCTTGATCTTCTGTTCGGCAGTAGGCGAATAGCTGACCCCGTCAGCGCCATACACTTCGACGGCGATCTTCTCGATCTTGGCCTTCAGGGGGTCATGGTCCGCATAGAGGAACTTGAAGTCGGGTTTCTCCTCGCAGGCTTCAACGACCACATGGGCGAATTCCTCGGCCCCCTCGCCTCCCAGCTCCCAGTGCTTCGAGACCGCGAAGCGGGCGCCGGCGGCTTCGGCAGCCCGGCGCACCACCGCGACTTCGTCGTCGGAGTCGGTATAGAAGTGGTTGAGGCAGACGACCGGATTCACTCCGGCCTTCCGGACCGTTTCGATGTGGGCGACGAGATTCTGAATGCCGGCTTCGACGAGATCGGGATGGGACTCGGTGTACGCGGCATCCAGGGCCCTGCCCGGGGCTACGGCCGGCCCTCCACCGTGCATCTTGAGGGCCCGGATGGTGGCCACGATGACCGAGACGTTGGGCGTGAGGCCGCTGAACCGGCACTTGAGGTTCCAGAACTTCTCGAAGCCGATATCGGCGCCGAACCCACTCTCCGTCACGTGGTAATCGGCAAGCTTGAGCCCAACCTTGTCGGCGATGATGGACGACTGGCCGATGGCGATGTTGGCGAAAGGCCCGGCATGCACCAGCGTGGGCTGTCCTTCGATGGTCTGCAGAAGGTTCGGATTGATCGCCCGGGCCATCAGGGCTGTCATGGCCCCGCCGACCTCCAGGTCACCCGTGGTAACCTCATTCCCCTTCTTGTCCCAGGCCACCACGATCTTGTTCATGCGTTCCCGCATGTCGGCCAGGCTGGTGGCGACAGCCAGGATGGCCATGACCTCGGACGATACGGTGATCTGGAAGCCGCTCCGCATCATGAAACCGTCCATGTACCCGCCGATGCCGATGACGATCTCCCGCAGTGCCTGGGCGCAGAAGTCCATGGACCACTTGATGTTCATGTTGCGGGGATCGATGTCCAGGCGCCGGAGATTTTTGCTCTCCAGGACCGAGTCGGCGTAGTTGAACTCGTGCTGCATGCGGCTGGTGGCGGCCACCATCGCCAGGTTGTGGGCGTTGTTGATCGCGTCGATGTCGCCTGTAAGACCCAGGCTGAAGTCCGTGAGGGGGATGCACTGGGCCAGGCCACCACCGGCCGCCGACCCTTTGATGTTGAAGGTGGGTCCGCTCGACGGCTGACGAATCGCCGCGATGACCTTCTTCCCCAACCGCCCCATCCCCTGGGTCAGTCCCATGGTGGTCGTGGACTTTCCTTCGCCCAGCGGAGTCGGCGTGACGGCCGTCACCTCGATGTACTTCCCGTCAGGCTTGTCCTTGAGCCGCTCCAGGATGGTCAGGTAATCGAGTTTGGCTACATAGTGACCGTAGGGCAGGAGCTCCATCTTCTCCAGGCCTAGTTCGTCGCCGAGCTCGTAAACGGTCTTCATATTCGCTTCTGCGGCCTCGGCGATCTGCCAATCGGCCATCTTGGTCGGGTCGAGTTTCGCCATGATCCTATCGCTTCCCCTTTTAAGTACCTGAGTGTTTCTCCCAATCGCCTGCCTGTCGTCGGCGGACGGCCGCCAGCCAAGCAAGAAACAGTCCATGAGGGTATGATCCGGGGGGAAAAGAGACAAGGGAGAGCGGACCCTGAGAGCGAGGGCCGAGGGGCACGGATCGCGCTATCGATCCGCCCCGTCCCACTCCGGTTGCAGTCGATACACAGACGGCTAGGTTGAGGCATGACCGGAACCCCATCCCGCTACCCGATTCCATCCCGGCCCCACCGGGTGGAGGAGGTCATTCAAAAGAGCCGGTTCATCACGGCCGCGGGCCGCGCCCCCGATTCGGAAGCTGCCCACGCCTTCCTGGATCTCATTCGGGGCGAGTTTCCGGACGCCACACATCACTGTTGGGCCTTCGTGGCTGGACCCCCGGGAAGTACGACGTCCATCGGCATGAGCGATGACGGTGAGCCTCACGGTACTGCCGGACGTCCCATGCTTACGGCTCTGCTCCATGGGGGGGTCGGAGAGATTGTCGCCGTTTGCACTCGGTACTATGGCGGCACCAAGTTGGGTACGGGCGGGCTCTCCCGGGCTTACTCCGGGGGAGTGAAGCTCCTTCTCGAATCCCTCCCCACCGAGGAGCGTATTGAGCGGATAGCGCTCAGGGTGGTCGTTGATTACGGCTCGGTTGACGCTTTGCAGAGGCTTCTGGAGGAGACCGAATCCCTTATCGTGTCACAGGAGTTCGGAAAGGACGTCGAATACCGGGTAGCCGTTCCCGTCGAGCATGCGGTGACTTTGGCCGAAGCGGTTGCCGGGGTTACTCGGGGTCAGGGGATCGTCCAGCCTGCGTAAGAGAACTCGGGGCCAGGGTTCCTCTTGACCAGGCCACCTTGCATGGAGCCTCCCTTTTCCCCATATGAATCCGGGTCAAGCAGCGGACCTCCGTCGTCACCGTCGGCGTGAGCCCTTTCAAGCCTCCTCCCCACCGGGAGACCGACCATGCTCAAGCGAGCTTTCTTTTTTCTTTCTGCAAGTCTCTTTGCCCTCGCTTTCGCCGCCACTGCCGCGGAAGCGCAGCACACCCCTTGGCACTACTGGACGTTGGTTGAACCCGCCGTGATGGCCGAGATCATCGGGGAGGCCTCCGGTGAGACGGCGTTCAACACCATCATGGAGACCGGGGGTTACAACAAGAACCGGTTGGCCGACGAGTACGGGACCGGGACCTTCTACGAGGCCCAATTCATCTACGACAAGCTCCTGGAGTACGGCCTGCCCGGCGCCGATCTGGTTCGGTACCCGGGTGGGGAGGTCTGGGACGGGATCAAGGGTGAGCTCTGGGAAGTGTCTCCCATTCGACAGAAGCTGGCGTCTTATAAGGACATGACGGCGATGTTGGCCAACGGGAGCCAAAACGCCGACGTGACCGCCCCGCTGATCTGGGTTGGGATGGGGAGCCCGGAAGAGCTGGATCGCCTGACCGTGGCCGGGAAGATCGTGGTGACTGAAGGCTCAATCGGCGGCGTCCACCAGGCCGCATGTGTCGAGCGCGGCGCCCTCGGTGTCGTGAGCATCGCCAACGGTCGCCCCAACTTCGATCCCATTCAGATTCCCTGGAGCGGGATCCGGGGCCGGGGGGCCGATGGCGGGGAGACGAAGTTCGGTTTCTTCATCCCCCCCAGGGAGGCTGAGGTTCTGAAGCGCCGCCTCATGGCCGGGGAGGAGATCACCGTTCGCGCTCAGGTGGAAACAACCACTCATCCTTATGAGCTTCAGGATCCCGTGGCCCACATCCCGGGAACGGACCCCAATGCTCCGGAGGTCATTCTCTCCGCGCATCTTTTCGAGGGATACGTGAAGCAGGGCGCCAATGACAACAAGTCGGGGAGCGCCGGAATCCTGGAAGTAGCCCGGGTCCTCCACACTCTCATCGACGAGGGACGGATCCCACGTCCCAAGCGGACCATCAGGTTCCTCTGGGGCCCAGAGTTTTCCGGAACAGGTCCCTGGGTCCGTGAAAACAGGGGGATCATGGAAAAAACCCTGGCCAACATCAACATGGACATGGTCGGGGAATGGCTGACGCTGAACAAAGCCTACATGCGTCTGATGCGGACCACGTACGGCCAGCCCCACTTCATCAACGACGTGATGGAGAACTACTACCGGTACGTGGGGGAGGCCAATAACGAACGGATCCAGAACCGGAGCGGGTTCTATAAGGTCCCGGATCGGATCGTTGCCCCCACCGGAGCCGATGAGCCCTTCTACTACAGCATCGAAACCCATTACGGGGCTTCGGACCACATGGTCTTCAACGACTGGGGCGTCCAGGTACCTGGGGTCATGATGATCGTGTGGCCGGACCAGTGGTATCACACCTCCGGCGACCGGATCGACAAGGTGGATCCCACCCAGATGAAGCGTGTGGCGGTCATTGGAGCGGCGGCGGCCTACACGGTGGCCAGCGC
>JBDRDQ010000293.1:0-2986 GCA_043820695.1 Gemmatimonadota bacterium
CGGCCCCACAGATATTCCTCCTGTTGGGGGTTAGCCACCGTCACCCGGTCCCGACCCGAAAAACCCCCGTCGCTCACCCACAGATCGGGAAATTCCTGGAAGGTCTCCACCGTGAAGAGATAGCGATCGGCATCTTCGGCCTTCTGAATGCGGCCGAACCGCTTGTCCTCCCAGGTCAGCTCCTGGAGATTCCCGTCCCGAATTTCGAAAAAGCCCTCTTTCTTGGTCCATTCCCCGTACGCGGAGAAGAGGAGGGGCTGATCCAGGTCGATGAACCGCTCCTCCGGATCGGTTCGGACGTACCGAAGTCTGACCTCGTCCCGGGCGCCCCGGTTTTCGGTGAGGTTGCTGGCAGGGGTCCCGTCCAGTGGTTGGAGCCAGACATCGTAACGGTGGTTCAGGAGAACCGATTCTCCGTCACTGGACCAGCCCACCACACCATAGGACGGCCTTTCGCCGAAGTGGTCGAATTCCATGTCCGTGAAGTCGACGGGGCTCGACGCGGTGAGGTTGAGGTGGATGTTCTCTTCCACCCGGTAATCCCAGATGTGCCCGTCCAACCAGTAGAGGAAATGTTTACTGTCCGGAGAGAACCCGAAGGTCCGCTCGTGGGCCCTCAACAACTGAAGCCTCTCGCCTGTGCGAGTGTCCACCCGGTAGTAGTTCGCCAGGTCGGGTTTCCAGTCTGAGATGAAATTGGAGTCGTCCTGGCCCATCCCCCACCGACCATCCCTGGTCAGATCCACCGTCCGCATGCCTTCGTCGGCAAGGGGAACGAGCCGATTCTCACTCAGGTGAACGGCGGCGAGGTAGGTTCGATCCCGGTCCCGGGATGCCTGTCTGATCTGGGCGGTTTGGATCCGGTCGTCGGCCCAGTGCCAGATGTTCACATCCGCAAGGGGGAAGGCGTCGTCGGGCCAGTCCTCCAGCTCGTCTTCCTGGGACTTGATGCCGACGAATACCGTCCCCAGGTCCCCGCCCCAGGTCAGGCTTCCCTTCTCGCTGATGACCGATCCGTCCGGAAGCCCCTGGCCGGATGCGGCATCGAACACGTGGCGCCGGGGACTTCCGCTCTCCATGGACGTGAAAGCCACAAGGGTGTTCACCCGCTCGGCCTTCTTGTCCGGAGCCTCCCCGTGGAGGACAGCCAGGCCGTCCCCTTCCTCGGCCCAGGTCAGCTTCGAATACCGTTCCTTGGCGTTATCCAAAGCCCTTCTTGCCCCCGTCGTCAGGGAGACCAAATAGAGGCCGTTCCCGTCCCTGTCCGCGGCGTCCACCGTGTAGGCGAAATGGGTCCCGGATTTGTTGAACCCCGCCTCGTACACACTTCCGATGAGCTCGTCGTAACCCTCCCTCAGGTTCCGGAGGATCAGGTCGGTTCCCTGGGGCCCATCTCCCCCGTTCCTCCCAGCGCCCTGGCTTCCTCCCGAACGCCCCCCGCTCCCACCCCCGCCCCCATCACCACGCCCCTTCTTCACAAAGAAGTGGCTGGAGCCCTTGGCGAAACCGAAGGAGGCTGCACCGTCCCAACTCCGCTTCTCTCCCGACGCCAGATTCAACAACTCGGCTTTTCGGACGACCGGGTCGTCCTCCCGCCGGGCCTTTTCGGCTTCTTCGAAGGGCGGAGAAACGAAGTAAGCCACCCAGCCTCCGTCATCGGAGAATTCGGGACCGGACGCCAGGGGAACCACGTGCGCGGCATCGGTATCGAGATTCACCACATGGAGGGTGTCGTCGCCCCGGACCAAGGTGTAGCTCCAGGCGGCCCATTTCCCGTCAGCCGACAGCGTCGCACCGGAGATGCTACGCCAGAGCTTGTACTCTGCGATGGTTAGAGGTCGCTTTTGAGCGGATTCCTGAGCTCCGAGGGGCCCGCGCATAACCCCGACGGAAGCGCTGAACAGGGAAAGAACCACGGCCAGGAGAGAGACCGTCCAAAACCTCACCTTGCGAGGGCGCAGAGCTTGGGACGAGAGGGCGGAACCGGACATGAATCTCCTCCGAGAAATGGACAAGGAGCGCCGACCGAAAATTCCGGCCGTTGGTCGATGGGTAATGGGCAGAAGAAAGCCGGCGCCGTCAACCGGCGATCTCCCGGCAGACCGGGCCGGCCCCTCCCGACTTTGCCCTGACTCCGGCAAATCCAAGGGAAGCGGTTGGCTTCTGGCCTGGCCTCCGCCCATGTTTCCCCCATGACGAATGACAGATTCCAGATCGAGGTGGATCCCCACCCCCTCCTCCGGCCGGCTGCGTTCACCACTCGGTTTCCGGGCCCTCTTGGGGAGATAGCGGTGCCGCCGTCGGTGACGGACCTCCTCTCCTTGGAAGGAGGGGCACACTTTCAACGGGACGAGAGCCTCCGCATGGCCGTCCGAGACATGCTGCGGCACTGGGGGCATAAACCCGCGGGAAGAGGAAAGCCCGCCAGCGAATACCTGGTTGGGGCCGTGGATCGAGGGGAACTCGGCTCAATCAACGCCGCAGTGGACGTCTGCAACGCCGTGTCCCTTCACAGCGGGTTTCCGATTGCGTTGGTGGACATGGACCGGGCACGCCCCCCCTTCCGGGTAGCTCCAGGTGCCCCGGACGCGACCTACGTCTTCAACGCTTCCGGTCAGGAAATGGCCCTAAAAGGCCTCATCTGCCTCAGCGACGCGGAGGGCCCCTGCGCCAACCCGGTCAAGGATGCACAGAGGACCAAGACTCACGAATGGACCACCCGGACCCTCACCGTGATCTGGGGCGTGGCGGGGTACGAAGACCGGCTGGCCGCCGCAGTGACCTGGTACCAGGAAGCCCTTGGGAAGCTGGGGGCTGCGGTGGAAACGGTCGAGGTGGTAGTCAGCGGTGCTGCGCCTTCCGGCTGTGTTTCATGTTGACCTGAAACAGTTCCTCCACCGCTTCCTCCGGTACATCCAAGGCCCGTGCCCACTCCAAACGGGTGGACATCAGCTTCCGCTCACGGTCCGGATCCCCCACCTGCATC
>JBDRDQ010000294.1:0-2670 GCA_043820695.1 Gemmatimonadota bacterium
TGATCTTCCCTGAGGCGGTGCACATTCTCCACGGAGCCCCCCGTGACCTCCGCCGTGTACTGCCGAAGGGTGTCCCCCACCGAGAGCAGGCTGGTCATCGCCCCCCCAAGAGGGTAATAGATTCCCCCGGTTCCCGCGGTCCCAAGGCTCAGGAACTCCTGCCTCCCGGACCCACCTTCTCCGCCACATCCGGCCATGACCGCCGAAAGGGCGAAGGCGAGCCCACGCAGAACCTTATGCATGGTCTTCAATGGTCTTCTCGGGCCTCCGGTCTAGGGGAGTTGTGCGAAAAATGATAAACAGGAGCGCCAGAAGCCCGAATCCGTCCGAGGCCAGACCAGGGAAGATGAGCGCCACCGCACCACCCCCCAGGAGAACTCGCTCCCAGACAGCCAGCTTCCCCCTGAGGTACCCCATGGTCGACGCGGCCAGCGCCGTGACCCCTGCCACAGCCGTCCCCACCGCCAGGAGGATTTCGCCGGGTGACCCCACCAGCAACAAAGGCGGACCGTACACGAACATGAAGGGGATCAAGAATCCTGCCGAAGCCAGGACCATGGCGGTCCAGGCCGTTTTCAACGGGGGCGCGCCGGCAATCCCCGATGCGGCGTAGGCGGCCAGGGCGACCGGTGGGGTGACGTTGGAGATGCAACCGAAATAGAAGATGAAAAGATGGGCTGCGAGGACCGGTACTCCAAGCTGGACCAGGGCCGGAGCTCCCAAGGCCGCAAGTACCACGTAAGCCGCCGTGGTGGGAAGTCCCATGCCCAGAACGATGGAGCCCAGAGCCGTAAGGAGAAGGGCCAGAAAGAGGTTCCCCTGGGACAGGGTGATGATAAGCTCCGACATGCGGAGCCCGATTCCAGTTAGGGAGGCCACACCCACTACAACCCCGGCGGCGGCACAGGCCGCTGCTACCTGAACGGCACCGGATCCCGCGGCCAGAAGGGCCTTCTCCAGCCGGGTGGGGCTCGGGCGGGTTTCCCTGGTGAGGAAGGAAACCCCCAGGGCGGTAACCACACCCCAGAAGGCGGCCCGCATGGGAGACCTTCCCATGGCCAGGAAGAGAACGACGAACCCCAGAGGGAGCAGAAGATGTAGGCGGGAGAGGACGGGTTCCCGCTTCTGAAGTTGTCCGCCCTCCAAACCCATGCGCCCGGCCCGGAAGTGGATGGCCATGAGGAGAGCCACGTAGTACAACAGGGCCGGAACAATGGCAGCCACGGCCACCTTGGGATAAGGGATGTTGGTCCAGGTGGCGAGGATAAAGGCCCCAGCTCCCATGACGGGAGGCATCAGCTGCCCCCCCGTACTGGCTGCCGCTTCGATAGCTCCGGCAAAGAAGGGTTTGAAGCCGGACCGGCGCATGAGGGGAATGGTGAAAGTCCCCGTGGTCACCACGTTCGCCACGGCGCTTCCCGAGAGGGACCCCATCAGAGCGCTGGCCAGAGCCGCTGTCTTGGCCGGACCACCCCGGGTCCTCCCTGTCGCCCGGTCCGCCAGACCGATGAGGAGGGCTCCACCCCCCGCCATGTCCAGGAGGGCTCCAAAAAGGACGAAAAGGTAGACGAAGTCGGCCGAAACCCCCAGGGGCACGCCCCATATCCCCTCGGTGGAGAGGTAGAGGTGCTCCATGAGGCGGGTGAAGCCATATCCTCGATGGGCCAGGAATCCTGGGAGATGGGGACCTGTTACAGCATAGATCAGAGCCAGAATCGCCACCACCACCAACCCCCAACCCGTCGTCCGCCTTGCCAACTCCAGAACCACCAGAAGAGCGAGGAGACCGCCCAGGAGATCCATCCCGGTCGGATTCCCAGCCCTACGGACCAACGCTTCGTTTTCCGAGACCAGGTAAAGGGAGCTTGCCAACACGGCCACGATGAGGGCGGTTGTGAGAAGGATCTCCCACCATTTCTTAGGGGAGCCGGAGGCCGGAAAGGGGACCCTGAGGTCTTCGTCGGCAAGCTCCCTATCCTCGGACGCCCCTTTCATCGCCCCTACCCCCAGAAACCCGAGGGTCGCCATGAACGCGAAATGAATGGGTCGCTGAACCAGGGCGGTAAAGGGGGAGACCCCCGCCGAGAAGAGGTGGAAGAGGGCGGCGCCCCCGGCCAGGAGGAGAAGAAGGGTCCGTACCATGGCCTGAAGAATGGGGCTCCAGAGCCGCATTTCGCCACCGGCAACCGCGCACCGAAGAGCGCCCGGGCCGGCGCAAACCGACCCGGGCGTCAGCCCAGTACGCTGATTCTTCCTGCTCTAGCCCCCGAAGATCCCGAAGATCAATGCGAAGACCAGCGCGAAGATGAAAAAGAAGGTCAGGGCGAAACCGAAGCCCCGCCTCGGATCGATCTTCGTGACCCCGATGGCCATGACCCCATAGGACCATAGGGCGAAAAGGTCCAGCAACCTCAATACTCGAAGGGGATAACCGTCCTCAATGAAGAAGGCGAAAGTCCCCAGACTCAGGGTCACGGAAGGGTCTCCTTGGGACAGCTTCAAGGGCACCAACAGGAGAGCTCCCAGAGCCGAGATAACGGAGGCGTGAGCCACAACCGAAAGGTATTGGACGTACCGGCCCTCGTCGCCAAAGAGGAAGGAGAAGAAGAGCGTGACGATCCCGGCCAGGACAAACGCCATGATGAAGAAGGCGATGCCGCCGCCCAGCAC
>JBDRDQ010000295.1:0-4547 GCA_043820695.1 Gemmatimonadota bacterium
TCCTACCCAACACCACCACCCTCTCCCAGAGTCCTCGGCACCCTCACGGGCTCATAGGGTCCTAGTTATTCCTATTCCTAAAGATGAACCGGGCCTGGTCCTCAAAAGCATTGAGCAGGCTGGCCACCTCTCCCCATGGGATTCAGGGACCTTTCCCAAACCGAACTCGACATGGGCTCCGGGAGCGCCAATCGACCAGTGGCCGCCCAAGACACCGTCCACGACGACCTCGGTCAAACGCCCGATTTCGATCCCGAGGATCCTGAAACCATCCATGGAGGCCGTTTCGACCGGAGCCAAAGCCGGCTCCTCCTCAGGATCCTCTGCCCCCCCGCAGGCGCACACCTCATACGCGCTTCCCTTTCCGCCTCTACTTCTCCTTCTTGCACTTCCGATTCTTGGTCAATCCCCCACCCTCGTCCGCATTACTGAGTACCCTCAGCAGCCCAAAAAACCCTTCCCGTCCCGATCTATCTTCCCCAGAGCGCCTGCCGCCTTTGGCCTCTCTCCGACTGAGATCTTCTGCTGGCTTCCGTCTGGCAGGGGGATTATTATGATTTTCTTAAACAGAAGAATTATTCTTGGGTTTCTGTTAGAGGCTGGAATAAGTTTCTCGCTTGTCGCGGTTTCGACGTTCCCACGTTTCAAGGATCACTTGAAGCCAGATGGGTGTGCACTTCGGGCCCACCCGGATTGGTGAGCAAGGAGTTGATCGTGTTCAAGGACCTCCTGCGCCGTAGGGTCCCCCACGTGCTCGGAGCCTATCTAGGTCTCGGGTGGGCCCTGGTGGAGTTCACCGACTGGCTCGCTCAGGCCACGGGCTCATTTTGGGGCCTCTCCGACAGACTGGCCATCGGACTCGGATCCCTGATTCCAGCCGTGGTGATCCTCGCGTACTACCGGGGGGGGAAGCGGAAAGGATGGAGTCCTTGGGAGGTCATAGGAGTTCCCCTGAACGTGGTGGCCGCTCTCGCAATCATCCTACTGATAGGTCATGAGTCCCGGCGGACCGCCATCGAGGTAGAGGGCACCTCCGCCACCCGCAGGCAGATCACGACCAGCGGTGACGCCAGGTTCCCTGCGCTCTCTCCCGATGGACGTGAGATCGCTTACATCCGCAGCTCCCCCGACGGCGACCGGCTGGTGGTGCGCCCGGCCGACGGCAGTCAGGAGCAGGAGGAGGAGATCTTCCGGGCTCCGGGTCTGGGGAGTATCAAGTGGATTCGGGAGGGAGACGCTCTTCTCGTCATGGCGTGGTACGATTCCCTGCACGCCATTCCCGAGGGCGAAGCAGATGTTGGGTTTCACGAGGTCGGACGCCGGGACGGCTTCAGGCGCTACGTAACGGGATTCGGGACACTTGACCTGTCTCCGGATGGCCAGGGAACGGTCTACTCGACCTCCGCCAGGAAGAGCCTCTGGTTCCGAGACCTGGACTCCGACAAGTCGCCGCGCCTGGATCCGCAGGGGGACCCGGCCATCGACCTGCCCCCCACGCACGAGCGCCTGGGCGATCTGGCTTGGTCACCGGCCGGTGATCAGCTGGCCCTCACGATCCAGGAGGCGGGCGCGATGGCCATCTGGATCATGAACGTGGATGGCACCGAGCAGAGGCCGCTGGTGCGGGGCCCGGACGCTCTCTACGGATTGCAGTGGGCCCCCGACGGGAACTCGCTCTATTTCGCCCGCCGAGGGGAGCTTCTCCGACTCGAAGTCCCCCAGGCGGGAGATAACGTCGCAACGGACCCCCAGGCGATCCCTGCCCCCCCCGTACCGGTGGGGTTCCAGATCGACTTCCGGAACCAGCGGGCTGTGTACTACACGTCCGCCCGCTTCAATAGCTTGTGGCGAATGGATCCATCCGAGCCAGGGGCGTCACCCACGGAACTGTCGCCCGAGGCCGTGGGCGGAACGTCCCCGAGGATCTCTCCGGATGGCTCACGGGTCGCCTTCGTGAGACGGGGCGCGGTGGGAATGGTGAGCATGGAGGGAGGCTCCTCCTCCTTTCTTCCGGATACCGGGGTCCCCGTCCAGACCATCGAATGGTCACCGGACGGGAAGCGGCTCGCATTCTCGGCAGTGGTGGACGGCGCCGTGAGGCTCTCGATCACGGACCTCGACTCGGGAGAGACGACCCTGTTTGGAGACACGGAACTGTCGGGTTCCTTCGCCTGGTGCCGAGCCGGCATCGTGTTTCGGGCCCCGGACGGGTTCGCCTTCAGCCTTCTCGATCCGCAGTCGGGGACCGTACGCTCGTTGATCGCCCCGGCGCGCAGGGGCCAAATCCAGACGCCTCGGTGTTCCCCCGTGGCCGACGAAGTCTCCGTATTCCATAACCAGACCAAGCCTGGAGTGTGGATCCTTTCCCTGGATGACGCCAGCCAGCGCCAGGTCTTCGAGGCGACTTCGCTAGCAGGCGGAATCGTGGGGTGGAGCGCCGACGGCCGCTGGATCTATTTCTTCGAGGGCAACTGGGATCAGATTTCCAGGGTCCCCTCCACGGGAGGTGAGGCCGAGCCGGTCCTGGAGCTGCCCTGGCCGTTGTACGGAGTCCACTGGATCACGATGCTCGGCGACGGACCCGAGTTCGTCATGACCCATTCCCGAGAGGACTCCAACATCTGGTTCCTCGAGGGGTTGGCGTTGGAGGGGCGATGACCGGCCTTCTCTCGACCGCCTGGCGGCGGCACGTCCCCCACGCCCTGGGCGTCTATCTCGCGGCGTGCTGGGGATTCCTGGAGTTTCTTGCCTGGCTGGGCAACCGGGTGGCGGTCCCGTCTTCGGCTCCGATCTACGCCGCAGTCGTGCTGTTCACGCTCGTCCCTACTATCGCCGTCCTCGCCTACTTCCGGGGCGCTCCTGAGGAGACCGCTTTCACACGCGCCGAGAAGGTCACGGCCTCCACGAACCTGATCGTCACCCTGGCCATCGTTCTGATCCTGGGAAAGTCGGTTGGTTTCTCGGGCCATGGTGCCGCAGGCCCCGTGGAGCGCCGACAGTTCACCTTTCGGGGGGATGTGATGGCCGCGAGTCCGTCGCCGGAAGGCCGGCGGGTGGCGTACGTGGTTCGTGATTCCGGTGGGGCGAGTCTTCTGGTCGCCGATGTCGAGGGAAATCAGACCGAGACGCTGGCCCGTTCTGAAGTGATTCGGGACATCAGGTGGTTGCCGGACGGCACCGGAGTGTCTTTCTACGCGGCAGCCGCGGACACCCTGGGCCTGGGAATGGGAGTCCAGATGGTGGACCTGACCACTGGTGGGCGCCGGTTCCTGAACGGCGGCGCCTACCACGACTGGTCTCCGGACGGCACGCGTGTGGCCACGGCATGGCAGAACTCTAGGAACATCTCGGTGTTTGAGGTGGATCAGGGCCGCACCACCAGCATCCCGGTGGGTGGCGATTTTCGCTGGATTGCCGACGTCTCCTGGTCACCGAGGGAGGACGTTCTCGGGGTCCTGTTAAGTACGGATTCGGCCGCGGTGATCCAGACCATTCCCCTCTCCGGGGGACCCCAGAGCAGGATCGCTGTCGTGGATTCTGCCGGGATCGACTCGTTTCACTGGTCGACCGACGGACGCTGGTTGATTTACCGGATCGGCGAAACCGTGTGGCGCGCTGGCGTGAATCCGATGGATGGCACACCCCGAGGATCTCCCCAAGAGGTCCCTTCGCTTCACGGCACCGAGCGGTTCACCCTTTCAAGAGATGGGAGGACCGCAGCTCTCGTCGAGATAGCCGGGGGGAGCAATCTCTGGCTTCTCACCCTGGACGATGCCGGGACGGCGTGGGCAAGGACGGCCACGGCTCTCACCCAGGGGACCTCGGAAAAGAACTACGCATCCATAAGCCCGGCCGGTCGCTTCGTGGCGTATATTGACGAAGGACGGGAATCCGACCTCCTGGTCGTGGATTTGGACACCCGAAACACCCGGCGGCTCACCGGACAGGGCCTGGCTCAGCCCCGGAGCCTGACCTGGTCGCCCGACGGGGCGCTCCTGGCGTTCGCCACCGGCGAGAACACGGCCACCCTCCATGTCATGCGAGCGGACGGGAGCGAACACCGTACGCTGGATCCGGACCCCCCGCCTTCCGCCAACGGCGTCCTGGTCTTTTGTGGGGGGTCTACTCTGGTCTACCAGACGGCCGGGGTCAGGAACATGGCGCTCCTTGGTCTCGACTCCAACGAGGGGGAGCTGATACTGTCCGCGAACGCGCCGGGATACCCGTTCCCGAGGCGTTGCTCGGTGGACGGCTCCCGCCTGGCCTTCTGGTGGAACCAAACTGTGGGGACAGGACTCTGGGTCATCGGGTTTCACGATGGGGATCAGCTTCGCTTGGGAGGGACAGCGGCCTCTTCTCTCCATTGGTCGTCGGTCGACTGGTCGAGGGACGGCACCGAGATCTTCGCCTGGGATGCTGCCGATGCGGTCCTACTCGCCTTCTCACTGCCCGGAGGGGAGCGGCGTCTCTTCCCGAATCCTACCTTCGACCCCGACCGTGTGGATGTTGTAACCGTGGCAGCCGACGGACGAACCGTTATCGTCGAC